>CAYOEZ010000001.1:0-28544 GCA_964402955.1 uncultured Ktedonobacterales bacterium
CATGCACCTGCATTTCTTAAGTTAGCGCATATGGGTCTCAGACCTGCCCCTACGCATCGTCGCGCCACAACCTTGTCAGGCGCCAAAGATCTCCTCGCTGGCCTTGGCAGCGGCTTTATGCAGTTCTTCCTTACTCAGCGCAGCGTCGGCGCCAATCGCCTTATAGAAGGCCTCGTCGTAGGCGCGGGTGCGCACGACCAGCGGCATGGGCAGAGCATAGCCCATCACCAGAGCTTGCTGCTTGGGGTCGAGCGTGGCCAGCAGTGAGCGCAAGTGCGCGGCGCCGCTGACGCCTGTGAAGACCGCATCGATGTCACGATCGTCGTTCAATGCGGCGGTGACGCGCGTGCCGATCTGCGATAGCACCTCGCTATCAATGCCTGAGGGGCGCTGGTCAACGATCATCAACGTCACGTGGTACTTGCGCATTTCGCGCGCGATCGTGCCGAAGATGGTCTGTCCCGCTGCCTGTGGGTTCAGGAACTTGTGCGCTTCTTCGATCGTGATCATCAACTGGCGCGGGCGATCCTCGGCCTTCTTCGTCTGGCGGTAGAGGTCGGTCTTCTCCTGGTAGTGGTGGTGGATGCGCCGGGTCAGGATGTTCGCCACCAGGATGTACTCCAGCAGGCGGCCATAGCGGCCAAACTGTAGGACGACGTGGCGCTTGCTACCCAGCACCTCGATCATGCGCTCGATCGCTGATGACTCGGCCTCGCGCACGATGAACGGCAGATTCTGAATACGCTTCAGGCGGCTCTGCAATGATGAGATAGCGCCCTCATGGCCGCCGCGCTCCTCGACAAACGCCTTGATACCATCATTGTCCATATCGAGCAACGCATTGACCCAGTTGTCCCGGTAGACCCCGTACAGCAGGTCGATCTGGGTCGCAGCCGTTGAACTCAGTTGCAGTTCCTCCTGCAGGAGGAGGATATCACCCGGCTCGATCTGGTTGAGGCCGATCTTAATCTCCTCATCGACGCTCACGCCCTGCTGGCGCGAGACCTCCGGATCGAGCGAGAAGACGGAGACTTTGCTCTGGAAGAGCTGGCGCAGGCCTTTGACAAAGCCGCCGCCCTCGCTCTCCGTCTCCCAGGCGTACTCATTGTGCATGTCGAAGACGAGGTTCGAGGCGACGTCGGCCTTGATGATGCCGGCCAGAAGCAGGCGAGCCAGGAAGCTTTTGCCGGTGCCTGACTTACCGAAAATGCCGTTGGAGCGCTCGACGAACTTCTTCAGGTTGATACAGACGGGAACGTCCATTTCCAGCGGCTGGCCGATCTGGAAATTGTCGCCGCCCTCGATGCCAAAGACGGTCTGAAAGTCACCCTTGTCAGCAAGGCATGAGGCAGAAAAATGACGGGGGATGGTCTTGACCGGGCGCAGACCCGAATCATCTTCTTTCGCCTCATGTTCCAGCATCAGCATTGGCGCCAGAGCGACCGTGCCGAAGATACTCGTTCCGGCAAGGACCTGGCGCGTGAAGCTCTCGTCGTCGCCCGGTGGGTCCATCAACACTTGCATGTTGGTCGACTCCAGCCGCACGTCGGAGATCAGGCAGAAGAAGTCCTTCTGCACACCCTGCACGACGACGAAATTGCCCACGCGCATGTCCTCAACGGACTTAGTAGGGTCCAGGCGCACCTTTAGACCCTCGGCCAGCGATCCTTCTGTGACCACGCCAATACGTTCACGGTTTGCCATATAACCTCCAAGAGGGTTCAGGGCTTAGGGTTCAGGGGTCAGGGCTTGGGACTCGACGGCTCCTGCAATGACTCCCAGAGCCCGTTGAGCATCTTGCCCACTTCCTGGCTCGTTTGCCATGATTGCTGCGTTTGCTCCTCTGCAACAAATCGTAGGCGCACGGCAATGATCAGATGGGTCTCCAACTCCATGAGAGAACCGCGTGCCATGGAAAGGCGGTGTAGATAGTCTCCCCGGTGCTTCCGACCATAGCCTTCCGCAATATTGGCCGGGATGGAAACCGATGCACGTCTGATCTGACTGATCAGCCCGAAACGTTCCTCGTCTGGAAACAATCTTGATAACACATACACCTGTTCAACCAGATCCACAGCTTTCTGCCAGACCTTCAGTTCCCTGTACGTCTCCAGAGGCATGTGCTTTCTCCTCCATACAGCTTATCACTTCATGGTTCCACATCTGCGCCGTGATCCTGATCCCTGCCCCCTACTTCACCGTCGTCGGCACAGGCGGAGGAATGGGATGTGGGTAGGGTACCTAGCGCACCCACAACTCATCTTCTTCCATTGACGAATCCAGGATCAGCATTGGATCAGTTCCCCCAAGATTACTCCAAGCTCGCTCATCTGGTCTGACCGCATGAAAGCGCACGGTGCAACTGGTAAAATTCTCAGGTTCGCCGAACGGATCAAGTGTGAAGTAGGGGCTGGTGAAGGACAGATAGACGCGAAAGTGGCCCTTTGTGGCCAGGTTCCTGAATAGCTCGCAGGCATAGAGTATGCCCTGCGCCAACACATACACGCCATCGCTTTTGTACCTTCGGCCAATGTTATCCTCCACATGTATGTGGAAGCTCGTCTCCAGATCTGTCCGGTCGAATGAATTGGCAAGCGCCCGGTCCAAGTCAAAATCGTGGGGCACGAGATCCTTCAGAAAGAAACAGCCTCCGATCTCCACAACCTGAGAATGCGCGAGGTCTGCAAGTCCTGAGAGGAGCTTCGCTGTCGCTACACGTTTCGATACTGCGGGAATGTCAAGGATTCTCCTCATCTGGTCATTGACCATTCTTGCTCCCCTGATCCCTGAACCCTAGGCCCTGACCCCTGAACCCTACTTCACCGTTGTCGGCGCAGGCGGAGCGATGGGCTGGCCGCTGTCGGCGCCGGGAGTGGACAGATACTTGATGACACGCTGCACCTCGCTCTGATAGGGGCCAGGTGTGCGCGGCACAAGTGTCTTGAGAATACTGACAGCATCATCGAGCGCATCGAGGCTCTCGCCATTGCGCCGCACAACGGCCAGGTAGTTGAAGGGAATGACCATGAAATTGGCGCCGACGCCGCGGCTCATCATAATCCCCAGGCGGCGCTCATTGCCAGCGTACACAATCCACCAGGGGCGACTATGCTCATCGGCCAGTATTTGGCGCAGATTGTTCGCCTCAGCCGCATAGACAACCCGCCGCCCGCCCATATTGAGATAGTGCTGCAACGGCTCCTTATCCCCGTGCGGAAACATGGCGACAATAATGAGATCGCCAGGCGGCACCGTCCCCGCCACATAGCGCGCCAGCAAGCGCCAGGCCGGCTTGGGCGGCTCAGTGAAGTAGCTCTGCAGGCCAGGAGCGCACAGCGGGGGAAGGAGCAAAAGGACAGCCAGTAGGGGAAGGCCCGCAACCAGAGCTGGGCGAGTTTCGAGAGTCCGCACACGCTGCAGCAGAGCAGAGCCAAGGCCGGCCACTGCGCGCAATGCTTCGGCCATGCCCATAATGAGCATCGGCAGCATAAAAATGAAGTAACGCTCGGTGACGAAATGGCCGGGGTTGAGGACAGAGATGACCACAAACGGCAGCGTCGATGTGAGCACGACCATGACTGCCGCCATGGGCCGACGGCGCGCCATGACCAGCAGGCCGGCAAGCAAGAGCAGACGCGTCGCCCAGCGCACCAGCAGCGGCGCCCAGTAGCCGCCCAGCATCAGCGTGAACATGTTGATCGCCGTGCGCGGGCTAAGGTTGGCCTGCCACGCCTGACCATAGGGATTCTCTGCGTAGTTCTCACCAAAGAAGTTGAGCAGAACCGGCAGCCAGGGCAGATAAAGCACTGCAATCGCCGCCAGAGAAAGAAGCAGGCTGCGACTGCGCCCCAGCACCGCACCGTGCTGCCCCGCCCGCCAGTCGATCGCCAGCCTCATTGCGGCATAAAGCACAGCCAGGCCCACCACAAAGAAGCTGAAAAAGTGCGTATAGAGACCGAGTGCGCTCGACAGAGTGAAGCCAAACCACCAGCGGCGAGTTCCACGATCGGCCGGGACAGGCGCAGCTTCTCCCACCGCCATCGCCCTCAGCAAGCAGTAGAGGATCAACAACGAGAACATCAGCACCAGGCCATACATGCGCGCTTCCTGCGCATAGTAAACGGCGTAGGGCGAACAGGCCATCAACGCTGCTGCCAGCAGACCCGTTTGCCAGCCCAGCATGCGCCGGGCAACGACGTAGACGAGGGGAACGCAGAGGATGGAGGCGAACGCCGACGGAAGGCGCAGCACAAACTCGCTGTCGCCCAGCGCCAGGAAGGCATGCACGACAAACGGGTGCAGCGGCGGCGTATCGAGGTCCATGCGAATAGCGCTCAGGATGCCCGCCAGATCGAGCGGAGCGACCCGCGCCGTAAAGACCTCATCCAGCCACAGGCTCTGGCCGCCCAGATCCCACAAGCGCAGCACAGCACCCAGCAAGGTAAGGGCGAGAACAAGATAGGGAACGACAGAGCGTCTAGAGGACATGCAATTCTTTCACCGTAGAGGCCACCGGCCTGGATTGCTCCGACAACTCTTGTAGGCTGATTATTGTGGGCCGGGTATCACTTCTCAACACAATGGCTGCGCAGCCAGGCGCAGAACTCAACTCGCCCCATGTCGCCTGCTGCCACACTCAGAAAGATTCGCTCCTGTTCATCCACAGAGGCATTGATCTCGTAGCCGTTCAAAATGAGAAACACTTCCATCGCCGCATGGCCCAGCCTCTTGTTGCCATCGACGAACGGGTGATTACGGATCAGCGAAAAACCAAACGCAGCAGCCTTCTCGATCAACGTCGGGTAAAGCTCATCCTCACCGAATGTCATACGTGGCTGCGCCAGTGCAGACTCCAGACTGCCAAGATCAAGAATGCCTGGCCTGCCGCCTGATTGTGCCATGATCCGAGTATACAGCTCAAGAACTTCACTGAGCGTCAAGTAGCGCATCACGCCAACCGTCGGTAGAGTTCAGCGTTCTTTTTTGTAACGTAGTCCACCGCACGCCTAAACTCATCCTCCGGACGTGCCAGCAGATCATCTATGCCAGCCTGAACTAGCGCTTCGGGGGTCACATGCAAGAACGACGCTCTCTCTTGTAGCTCTGCCATGCGATCATCAGAAATCGTGACTGTTAGTACTCTGACTCCCATATGATACCTCCCTGCACTCCATATCAGACGCCAATATGGCAGTTCATTTACAATACTAGAGATTTCGAGAGAATTCTTCTGGTG
This sequence comes from uncultured Ktedonobacterales bacterium, assembly GCA_964402955.1. GTDB lineage: Bacteria > Chloroflexota > DTOL01 > DTOL01 > DAOUCN01 > CAYOEZ01. Next base: position 5,237 of record CAYOEZ010000001.1, read on the forward strand.
TCACCCCGGCCTGGCGCAAAATGCCACGCAACGTACCAACTGCCAACTCACGATGAAGAGGCACAACGCAGCCAGACTCTCCCTGGGGCGTCTGCCGCTTAAGTACAACATGACTGCCGCGCTGCCTGACCTGTACAAAACCCGTTCGCTCCAGGGCACGAATCACATCGTGTCCAGACAAGTGCGGCAACTCAGGCATAGACCGCCGCCTCAAAGGTCGTCATAATCGGCCGGGAAGATTCGGGCAAAGGGAACTCCTCCAGATACAACTCGGTAGCCTCCCTGAGGTTGATGAGCGCCTCTTCCACCGTTTCCCCCTGGCTGACCGTGCCAACCTCCGGGCATTCGGCGACGTATAGACTATCCTCTTTGCGCAGCACAGCGCTGAACGTTCGCAACGTCATTCGGATCACCTCTCAATCTACCAACTACGACACGCCGATATGCGCCAAAATCGCTCGCAGGCGGTCGTATTCTTCTTTGAGGAAGAGTGCCAACTGGCGGCCGGCGCGCAAGGCGTAGGTGGTATCGTTGGGGCGGCTGTCACGCGCCTGGCGAATGCTGGCGGCGGCAAGCTCATCGGACGGCGCCTGTTGATTGGTGAGGATCGTGCGCAGGTAACCAAGTTGCTCGGTAAAGGAGCACACCTCATCGGCGTCGCAGGTGTAGACAGAGTAGTGCAGCGGCGGCGGCTGGGGCGGCAGATACTGGCGGGTGACTGCACCATCGACGAAACCAACTGTCAGAGCGGCAAAACGCGTGCGCATGATCTCTGACAGGTCAGGGTTGGCCTTGTAGATCGCTTCGTCGCGCAGGTCCGTGCGCCCGCGCACAGTCACGTTGGCGCCGGGCGGCTCGCTGCCGGTGCAGACCTCATAGACCACACCATACACCCACCCACCCTGCCCAGGGAGCGCAGCCTTGACCAGGGATCCAAATGAAGGCGCTCTGTACAGGTTATAGCAGGCAACCGTGAATTGCAGCGTACTGGATTCGACAACCTCACCCACAGGGCCGATTTCCATTATATACCTCGCACTTGCTTGCTACGCGCCTTCTCCGACACAGGAACTCTGATCCCCAGCTTGACCAAGCGCGCCAACACCAGCTCGTCCAGCATGTCACGATCCGCCGCAGTGACCACAGCCTGCTCATGGGAGCGCGTCAGCACCGTCGGATAGCCGCCGCCATTGAGGCACTGCGCATAGACTAACGCATGGACGGTATCCAGAAGTGCAGGCGTCTTCGCTACCCACATGGGAACCTGAATCTGGGCGATCTCGCGGCCGGTGTTGAGATAGAACATAGCCGGCTCGTTGAATCCATAGTCTTTATAGAGACTGGATGATTGCTGGAAGAGCGACGAGCGCTCACCCCGCTGCAACGGCGCAGGAAGCCCTGGCTCATCCAAAGTCATATCGTAAAGGAAGCGATCGCGCAAGTGCGCCAGGGCGCAACCCGAATTCTGCTCGTGCGGACGGTGGCGACAGAAGGGACAGGTCTCAACCTGACGCTGGCAGACGCCGATCTGCAACATGTCCATCACCCAGCTTGCATTGCTGCGGCTGATGAAACCGACCACCGGCAGGCCCATGTTCTTGATCTTGTCCAGCGCCTCGCGATACTGGCCGGTGAGGAGATCTCCTACCCATGCTGTGTCGCCATTTGACTTGGCGAAGAGGGTCAACGTACCATCGACCATGAGCAGCGATGGTACTTCGCTGGGGATGTTCGCCGCCAGGCGTACCAGGTCTTCGATTTCTGCCACCGAGCGCTTCATGGCCAGTATCTCACCGTCGATCTGCGCCTCGCGCGGTTGCTTGCTTGCCGGCCAGTCTTCAGCGCGCTCCTCAACGATGGTCAGGTCTTCACGCTTATAGTACAGGCGCGGCACGCTCTTGAAGGTGGCTGACGCGTCTTGCCCATACTGAATGAGTGATGTGCCGGTATTGATCAGATAGTAGGCAACGTGGCCGTGGCGATCGGGCTCGGCCTGCGATCCATCGGCGGCGCCGGCGATGTAGGACTCGGGACAGGGCGGTGCAGGATGGCGGGCTGCCAGCGGCTCCATCGGCAGAGCGGCGCGCGCCGTGCGCAGTTCCTTCGACTGGCGAATCACGCTCGCGATCTGCGTATGGTCATTGCTGTGGTCGCGCATGAGCCGGCGCGCCCAGCGCACGCACTCGCGGAAATCACTCTGCGCCGAGGCGATGTCATCGCCCATCTGGCGCACCTGACCAGCCACCGCCACAATATCAAGGCTCACTGCGCGCCAACCTCCGCCGGCCGTTCAGCGCCAGGCACAGGGAAATGGCCGGTAAACTCACGAATCTCCTGCCCCACCGTCACAGACGTCGCCCCGTCCTTGCTTTGCAGCAGTTGATCAATCCAGTGCGCGATCTGCCGCATCTCAGGCTCTTTCATGCCGCGCGTCGTCAGCGCCGGCGTGCCGATGCGGATACCGCTGGGGTTGAAGGGCGAGCGCGCATCATAGGGAATCGTGTTGCGATTGACGGTCACGCCCGCGGCATCCAGGGTATCTTGCGCCTGCTTGCCCGTCACGCCCTTATTGGTCAGATCAACAATCATCAGATGGTTATCGGTGCCGCCTGTGACGAGCGTGTAGTCCAGGCGCAGCAGCTCCTCGGCCAGAGCCTGCGCGTTCTTAACCACCTGTGCGCCATACAGTTTGAAGTCTGGCCGTGCGGCTTCATTGAGAGCAACGGCGATGGCCGCTGTCTGGTGATCATGCGGCCCGCCCTGCAAGCCAGGGAAGACGGCCTTGTCAATCGGCTGGGCCACAGCCTGCATACACAGAATCATTGCCCCACGCGGGCCGCGCAGCGTCTTGTGCGTGGTCGTCGTCACGACGTCGGCAAAGGCAACCGGCGACGGGTGCACCCCGGCCACAATCAACCCCGCGACATGGGCAATGTCAGCAGCGAGATAGGCGCCCACGCTGTGAGCGATCTCGGCAAAGCGCGCGTAATCGAAGAAACGAGGGTAGGCCGTCGCCCCCACCCAGATCAGCCGTGGCTTGTGCGTCTGCGCCATCGCCCAAACCTCATCGTAGTCGATGCGCTGGGTGACGCGATCGACGCCGTACTGTACGGCGTGATAAATCTTGCCGGAAAAGTTGACGCCCCAGCCATGGGTCAGGTGGCCGCCCTGTGGCAGGCTCATGCCCATGATCGTGTCGCCAGGATTCGCCAGCGCCAGGTAGACTGCCTGGTTGGCCGGGCTTCCCGAATAGGGCTGGACGTTGGCATGCTGTGCGCCAAAGAGCTGGCACGCCCGCCGGCATGCCGTCTCTTCTATCACATCGACATACTGATTGCCCCCGTAATAGCGCTTGCCGGGGTAGCCTTCAGAGTACTTATTCGTGAGAATTGATCCCAATGCCGCCAGGACGGCCGGGCTGACATAGTTCTCGGACGGAATCATCTCCAAACCATCGGACTGCCGCTGACGCTCATGCTCTAGCGCTGCGTAGATCTCAGGGTCAGCATCGTGCAGAATGTCCACCCATTACTCCTCGCCGGATATGTCGCCAAATCAAGACACAGAGACACCAAGACATAATGCTCTGCCTGGTGTCTCTGCTTGGAAATCGTCACACACATTAGTTTGCCACATGATCGCCACTTGCCCAGCCGTTCTTGATATTCTCCTCTATCTCCTCTTGAATGTCCGCAAAGTACTCATTCCACGTTTGCACATCGGTCAAAGATAGGTAGTGTTGCATCATAGTCAACAGAGCATCCCGTGCTTCGTTAAGCGTCTTCCCCGTTGCCGTCAAGTCATAGTCACGACAGAGTGCACGGAATTGCCCCCCATCCCGCTCTATGATGACCCGCAGGCCGTTGTGCTCTTCCCATCGTAGTGTCTCAACCATCGAAGCGCCTCCTGCGCTGAATGTCTCACAGGTGCAATTGTACCACAATCGAGGAACAGCGTCAAAGGATGTTGGCATGAGCCAGCAATTCCCAATGTGAGCAGGAACGTGATGTGGCAGGCGCCGGCTATGCTACTTGGAGGTCACAAAACAGCCTGATTGCCCCGTCTTTGCGCGGCAGCACACGCGGCGCAATGCGCTCGACTGTCCGAAAGACTCCGGACTCCTTCGGAGAAGATCGGCTTCTAAGCGACTGCGCCATGAGACCGCGCGGCCGCTTAGTACTACTACCGTACATAGCCCGGCTGTCATGTGTCCACTGCAAAAAGGTTGTGTTCGCCCAGCCGTCCTTGCGAGGAGCGCCCTTTGCGACGAAGCAATCTCCGTTGTGGCGCGAAACGGGGGAGATTGCTTCGCTCCGCTCGCAATGACGGGGCCGTCCACACCTTCTTGCGGTGGGCACATGACAACGCTCTCCAAGTACGGTAGTAGTATTAGAAGCGGAATTCATTCCCGCGCATCCCCAAGCAGTACCTGGCGGAGCGAACCAGGACGGACTTCACCATTGCCCAGATGGCCTGCTGGCCGTTTGAGTGTGCTGCGTGACGACGCCTCTCTCCACATTGGGAATTGCTGGGCCTGAGCGCAGAATAAGCGCAGAATAAGCGAGCAGAGGGGATGAGCGTTCACGCCCATCCCCTCTGCTCATCACAACGCGGCAGCTACACCTTCGCCTGCTGATTATACTTGTTCATCGCCGCCGCCAAACCATCAGCCAGAATACTCTCCACAGCATCAGCGGCCCGTTCATACACATCAGCCATTTCTTTACGTTCCGCCCCTGAGAAATCGCCTAACACATAGTCTGCGACCTCATCCGGTGAGCGGTCACCGGGCCGGCCAATGCCGATACGCAGGCGCGCAAACTCACGGCTGCCGAGCTGGGCAATGATCGACTCCATGCCGTGATGCCCACCGGCGCTGCCGTTCGCACGCAGACGCACCACACCCGACGGCAAATCGAGGTCATCACAGATAACCAGCAGATCAGCGGGCGACAGTTGGAGGGAACGCAGGAGGGGCGCAACCGACGTCCCCACCAGATTCATGAACGTCTGCGGTTTGGCCAGAACGACGTCGTTGTCGCCGATGCGGCCGCTGGCAAGCACAGCCTTCGCCTTGCGCTGCACGAACGACAGGCGCCAGCGTTTGGCCAGCAGTTCCACCACGTGGAAGCCCACGTTGTGCCGGTTGTGCAGATAAGGACGGCCTGGATTTCCCAGGCCAGCAATGAGCATCATATGAGTAATCAGTATGACAGTAGTCAGTAATCAGTATGTCAGCGGTCAGATGACGTGGAGCGGCGCTTTGTTCTGACGACTGACTACTGTCATACTGACGTCTGCCTCTATGGTCTCCAGCGCAAGAGGGCGCGCGCGATAAAGAGCGCAAAGATAAAGGCGATCCCGGCCGCAGCCAGCACCATGCCCATTGTGAAAGCCCGCACCCACGGCGCCGGATCAACAATTTTGGCGACGTCGATGCCAAACAAAGGCGTCGCTGTGGCTGCCGCACGCGAGGGGACCGCCGTTGCCGTCGGTTGCACGCCAATAACCACCGATGTGGAAACAACGATCGGCGTGGGCGACACGGCCGGCGTCGGCGTCGTGACTGCCGCCGGAGTTGGCGTATTGCGCGTCGGTGTGGGCGTCGTGACATTGTCCACACGCACGGCGACGGTCACTTCATCGTAGTTGCCGTCACCCTTGACCACCCACATGCGCAACACATAGTTGCCATCAGGATAATCCCGTGGGTTCGTATTCCACTCCCACAACAGTCCATTGACAACCGGCTGCTTGCGTTCAAACTTCCACTCGAACGCAGGGCTCCCTGGTCGCTGGATATACATCTGATACATGGCAAAACTGGGCAACGATGCCGTGCCCATGATCTTGACCGTGCCGCGCACAACGGCGCTCGCCCGCGGCTCATCGATACGTGCTCCGCCGCTGACAGCGGGTGGTGGCGTGGCTGCTGCAGCAGGCCGCGCGGCTATGGTCATAGGGAGCAGGACAATCGCCAGTGCAACAACCCCCATGATCAGACATACGGCCAAACGATGAAAACGAGTCATGACGTCATACCTCTCCGGGTGGCATTGTATCACAGCCAGAACATGATGGCAAGAAGAGCAGATGTCAGTAGCCAGTAGTCAGAGGCCAGCGGTCGGACCGCTGCTATCGGATCCCACTTCATCTGGTTCCTGACGTCTGACTACTGACATCTGGCTACTGTGTGCTCACGTACAGCTTGTGCTGATGGATGTATTCTTCGACAGCGTCGGGAACCTGATACTTGATGGGCAGCCCCCGCCGCACGCGTTCCTGCAGCTCATGTGATGCGATCTCGAGCTGCGGCGCTTCGAGCACCTGGATATGCGCCGAAATGCCGGGTACAGACGTCTCGAGCGGGGCTAGATCGTACGTATAGCCGGGGCGATTGACCCCCACGATGTAGCACACGCCCATGAGCCGCTCGGCTTCATGCCACCCGGGCAAATCCATCAGGCTGTCCATGCCGACGATCAAGTACACATCGCCCGGCCCGAGCTCACGGCGCAGACGCGTCACCATATCGACGCTGTAGTGCGGGCCGGGCCGGTCCAGATCGACGCGGGACATGACAAACGCAGGATTCGAGGCAATGGCCAGTTGAACCATAGCCACGCGATGCTCCGGGGGCGTGATAGGATGTGCCGTCTTGTGCGGCGGTTGGCCGGCCGGGACAATCAAGACTTTGTCCAGCTTCAGGATTGCGCGGGCCTCTTCTGCCGCCACCAGATGGCCATAGTGAATCGGGTCGAATGTCCCCCCGAAGATACCAACACGCATCTTATCCCTGTGCCCTTGCTTTCATGTATGCCTCATCTTTCCAGACAATCTCGGTCTTGCCGAAGCGCACTCGGTCACCTTCAACAGCGCCGGCGGCCACCAGAGCCTTGGCGACACCAAGACGGCGCAGCAACACAAGCACACGGTGGAATGCATAGGTATTGCTCAGTTCAGCTGTTTCCACAATGCGTTCCGCTCGCCGTCCAACCACAACGTACACGTCACCCTCTTTGCTGACGGTGAAGCTATCCACAGGTTTCGGACGAAAAATCTTCGTTCCCGCTTGCGTCACAGGGCGTTGCAGCACCATCTCACGTAGACGGCGGTTGACAGCCTGCATCAGATCGGTGACGCCTTGCCCGGACACGGCCGAAATGCCATAGACCGTATAGCCCCGCTTCTGTAGCTTCCTTTGCAGCTCCGGCCAGCGCTCTCGCACTTCGGTCAGATCCATCTTGTTCACAGCAACAATCTGCGGCTTGTCCTTCAGATCCTGCTGGTGCAGCGCCAATTCCTGATTGACAGCATCCAAATCCAACAAAGGATCGACGGACATCCCGTCGAGAATATGGATCAGTATCCGTGTGCGTTCGATATGGCGCAGAAACTCAAGCCCCAATCCCTTGCCCTCATGTGCGCCTTCGATCAGGCCCGGAATGTCCACGACGACGAAGCTGTCTTCTCCCACGCTGACGACGCCGAGGTTTGGCGTGATCGTCGTGAACGGATAGTCAGCAATCTTGGGGCGCGCTGCAGAAATGGCAGCCAGCAACGTGGACTTGCCGACATTGGGATAGCCGATCAAGCCCACATCAGCCACCAGCTTCAGCTCCAGGAGAAGAACACGAGCCTCTCCCTTTTCACCTTTGTCAGCAAACCGTGGCGTCTGGTAGGTGGCGGTGGCAAAATGGACGTTGCCCAGCCCTCCTCGCCCGCCTTCGACCACAACCGCCTGGTCGCCAGGGGCAACCAGATCGGCAAAAATGTCACCTGTCTCGACATCGCGCACCAGCGTTCCCGGCGGCACCATGATGTACAATGGCTCGCCGGCCTTGCCGTGCTTCTGCGAGCCGCCGCCATTGCCGCCGTCACCAGCCTCGAACTTCTTCTTGTACCTGAATGGCAGCAATGTGTTCAAATCTTCGTTGGCGACAAGAATCACATCGCCGCCTCGCCCGCCATCGCCGCCATTGGGTCCGCCTTGTGGAACAAACGCTTCACGCCGTAAGGTGGCTGCGCCATCGCCCCCTCGTCCGGCTGTAACTGTTATCGTTACCTGATCATAGAACATATTCATATGTTATCCTCTCTGAGCACATTATACCGTATTGCAGAGGAGAAAGCGAGTAAGCTGCAGGCCAGCCATTCTTATTGTTTATTACTTAACTCAGTAGTCGTTATAGGTCGGTGTACACGTGGACAAGGGGGAGTACCGGCGTTCTTATGCAAAGCGGGAAGCCGGCGGTCGTCGCGATCGCTTATGCGCAGCGCTGTATACAATACTCATACACATGTTGATCCCCCGATCTCGCCGAGTTATCCACATCTAGCGGCGCTTATCCACCGTAAATGCGAGGTTATCCACAATTTATGAGACGGTATGCATCCGCACATGCGCGTTGCTGGTAGGCGGAAAGTGATCAGTGGCGGGCCGCATACGCGAAGTGGAGTGTGACGACGCCTGTCATCACACTCCACTTCGCGTCCGTTGCTCCATTGCTAGCTGCGTTCATCGTGATGCAATCATTGAGGTTTATGGACCAACGCCGTGTTGGGCGAATGCAACTGCTCGCGCAACTCCATGATCTGCTGGCGCATCATGTTGTCGGTTTCGATCTCTTCGGCGATCTTTTCACTACCGTGCATGACCGTGGAATGGTCACGTCCGCCGATCTCAGCGCCGATCAGCGAAAGCGAGGCGTCGGTTTCTTCGCGCATCAGATACATGGCTATCTGGCGTGGGACGACGACCTCTTTGTCGCGTGCCTTGCCCGTCAGGCTTGTGATTGGCACGTTGTAGTAATTGGAGACAGCCTGCAGGACGGCTTGCGGGCGTATCTTGCGCGGTCGGTTAATAATGTTGGCCAACGCCTGGGTGGCTGTTTCGGCGCAGAGCGGCAGGCTGTTCATGGCGGCGTAGGCCAGCACACGATTGAGACACCCTTCCAACTCGCGAATGTTGGACGGTGTCTTGCGTGCGATGAAGTCCATCACGTCTGCCGGGACAGGCGCATTGTGTGATTCGGCCTTGGCCGACAGGATGGCAATGCGGGTCTCCAGATCGGGCGCCTGGATGTCGGCGATGAGGCCCCACTCCAGGCGCGAGCGCAGGCGATCTTCCATGCTCATGATGGCGCGCGGCGGGCGATCGCTCGAGACGATGATCTGTTTGCCTGCCTGGTGCAGGGTGTTGAAGGTGTGGAAGAACTCTTCCTGCGTTCCCTCTTTGCCGGCCAGAAATTGGATGTCGTCGATCATCAACAGGTCAACGCTGCGATACTTGGCGCGGAAGCCGGCGGTCTTCTGCTCGCGGATGGACATGATCATTTCGTTCGTGAATGTCTCCGATGAGACGTAGAGAACGCTGAGCCCGTCCTGTGTCATGGCAAGGTTGCCGATGGCGTGCAGAAGATGTGTCTTGCCCAACCCAACGCCGCTATACAGGAACAGCGGGTTATAGTCACCCGTCAGGCCACGCGCGACCGCCAATGCTGCTGCGTGAGCGAAACGATTCGATGTGCCAACGATAAAGTTGTCGAATGTGTAGCGCGGGTTCAGGTTGGTCTGCGGGTCGGGCGGCGGCGAGACGACGCGCACAGGCTGCGCCTTCTCGCTGATTTTCGCCGTGCATGGGGCAACCGAGTTGGCCTGGCGCGGCGATTGCGCCTGCACAACAAAGCGTACATCAACCGATCGCCCCAGGATGCCCGTGAGCGTGCGCTTGACCATGCCCGCCAGCCGGTTAGCCAGCCATTCTCGGGCAAACGGTGTGGGCGCGGCGATCACGAAGACGCCATCCTCATGCGAGATGATGTATGTGTCTTTGAGCCATGTATCGTAATTGGCCCGCGGCATCTGAAGCTGTATTTCGCCGAGAGCTGCCTGCCAGATTTGTCGTGTGTTCAGCATGGGTCAGACCGCACAAGGGACAAAGAGACCCCTCCATGAGCGAGACGTGTATGAAAAACGCATACATTTATCGCCCTGGTGCAAGAGACAACTATTCAGCTACATTGAGTGGGCCACGTTAGAACCGGGGTAGGGACACAGGCAGAGTCAATACCGGGAGGAAGCCCACAAGGGGAACGGCAATGTCGGGCATTTCGGCATCCTCCACCTGCTTCACCGAGGAGATAACTCGCTCAAGGCCAGATTATCTTAGCACAATGGAAGGCGTGATTTCAAGAGGAAACCTGCCAACTTGGAGAAGGGCGCGCGTATCTTAAGAGTAGTTATTGTCTAGTCCTGCCATGCAGCCAACAGATCGTGCAGCAAATGCTCCTCTTGGGCGCGATTTGTCACGCGACCATCCAATTTGGCATCGAGGACACCCTGTAGAACCTTGCTATAGATGGGGCCAGGAGTCACCCCAAGCGATCGCAGCACCGTTCCATCAACGTCCGTGCGCACATGGCGCAATGTCTCCATGTATGAAGCGATCGCCTTGTGCAGAGGCTGTGCGTCCTCCGCAATATAGATGACAGCGATCGCCTCAATCAGATATGGCTGCAAAAGAGCATAGATCTGGCTGGGAGGCAGGCTGTTCGCCAGACGACTGAGATGGCGCCGCACATCCCATACGCTCTGCAGAATATGCCCCGCCTCACCGGCGATGTTTAGCCGTTTCATGAGCTGGCCTAGTTCATCGCGTGTCAGTTGATAGGCCAGGAGAGCCATGCATGTAGCCGTTAGCGCTGTGTTCTCGTTGCCGCCGCTGCCGCCGTTACCCCACCCCCACGCTCGCCAACCAGGCAACGCTGCGCGCACGCCGGCGAAGCGCTCGGCCAGCCACGCTGTATAGCGCAGGTGGGGGTGCAATTGTGCCAGCACGCCCAGATCGTCCAGCCGTTTGATGATGCGCTCTGGCTGGGATTCGCTGAAGACAAGATATAGCTCGCGGCGCAGGCGATCGCTTGACATGCGCTGCAGCGAATCCCATGCATCAGCGATCAGCGCCGTGGTGCGTGCTTCGATGCTGAAACCCAGTCGCTCAGCCAGGCGTGCAGCGCGCAGGATGCGCGTGGCATCGTCGACAAAGCTCAGATTATGGATAACCCGAATCAGCCCTCGCTCGAGGTCAGCCTTGCCGCCGTAGAAGTCGACTAACTCGCCGTAGCGTGAGGCGTTCAGGCAGATCGCCATGGTATTGATGGTGAAGTCGCGCCGGTAGAGGTCGTGGCGCAGCGAGCTTGCCTCAACCTGGGGCAGCGCCGCCGGGTGGTCGTAAAACTCGGTGCGCGCCGTCACCAGGTCAAGGGCCAGCGGACGGGTTAGCGCCAGTTGCTTGTCGGTTGGCGTCACCTTCCACTTGGCTGTGCCAAAGCGGGTGTGGCTCGTCGTATGCCCGCCGTTCTGTTCGCTCAGGCGCGTGGCCAGGGCAATGGCGTCGCCTTCAACGACCAGGTCAAGATCGACGCTGGGTATGTCCAGCAGCAGATCGCGCACGAATCCACCGACGAGGAAGAGAGAGAAGCCCATTGCCGATGCGGTGTTGCCCGCCAGGGTGAGCAGGTTGAGCACATCGGGCGCAAGTGTCGTGCGCAGGCGATCGGCCAGGCTGCTGGCGCCGCTGCTGCCGCGCCAACGGCGAATGACATCGGTGCGGGTGACAATCCCCAGCAGCTTGTCGCCATCGAGCACTGGAATCTGGCCGGTGTTGTTCTCCTTCATCATGTCCTGAATCTCGACCAGCGATGCACGCGGGGAGATCGTGGGCATGTCAAAGGTGGCAAATGCTTCCACGGGCCGCTCGCCCAGACCGTGGTGCATGGCTTTTTCTGCGTCGCGGCGCATGATCAGCCCCACCAGCCGCTCGTCATCCAGAATCGGCAGCGCCTCGTGACCATAGCGCAGCAGCGCATTGTAGACCCTGGCGATCGTTGTGCCGATGGCGACGGAGTGCAACTCACGCGTCATGATGTCGGCGGCGACGACAGCGGGGGAAAGCCCCTGGCGCAGGGTATCCCACAGCTCAGCCTGCACATCGTTCAGATCGCGCCCGCGCACCAGCGCCGCCGCGGCCGGAGCATGGCCTCCCCCACCGAGGGGCTTGAGAATTGCTGAGACATCGATGGCGTCGTTGCGGCTGCGGGCAATGATCTGGACCACCTCGCCCATCTGCACCAGGATAAAGGCCGCGTCGGGATCGTGTTGATCGGTCAGCTTGTGGGCCAGGGTGGATATCTCCTCCACGTAGTCGGCGGCGCGGGCAGAGGCCAGCAAAATGGCATAGCCGCTGATCTGCTGCACGGTCAGGTTGGTTTGCAGGTCTTGAAACACCTGCCACTGGCGCGGGCTGAGCGGGCGATCGATGTACTCGATGACGAGCTTCAGATCTGCGCCCTGTTCACGCAGCCAGGCCGCGGCGCGCATGTCGCGCGGCGTGGTTGTGGTATAGGTCAGGTGGCCGGTGTCCTCATAGATGCCCAGGATGAGCAGGCTGGCTTCGGCCCGCGACAGCGTCATCCCCTGCTGTTGCATCTGCTCAACAAGAATGGTGGTTGTGGCGCCGGTATCGGCGCGGGTCATGATTGCCAGCGCCGGGCGATTTTCGGCCAGGGGGTGATGATCGTAGATCTCGATCTGCGGGTTGCTCTGGCGCACACGCGCGAGCAGCCCCTCATCGGCGGGCAGTGTCTGCACATCAACGAGGATGAGGCGCTTTATCTGCTCTTTGGGCAGGTTGCGCAGACGGCCAAAGCCCAGCTCGCCCTCGTAGCGCGCCATCAGGTCGCGCACGTTGCGGTTGAGCCCGCCCATGAGAATGGGGAGCGCGCCTGGCCGCAGCCGGCTCATGGCCAGCATGGCCGCCAACCCATCACAATCCAGGTTGTTGTGGCTGAGTATGATTTCCATCGTGGTATCATTATAGCATATTCATTTGTCGCTTGCCTCGCGACTGCTCCGTGCTACACTATGGGTGGTCGATTGAAGCCGGGGTTGAAACCCCGGCCTGATAGTGGAAACCCGCTCAAGCGGGTTCAGCGTGGCCCGCCGGGTGCGTTTTGAACGCACCTTTGGTCTCAGAAGACGATTTATGAAGATTAACTAATAGATTCCGTAACCACCTTCTTGAGCCAGTGCACCGCGGGTGGCGAGCGCGCGGCTGAAGCTCGGCTTCTAAGCGCAAGTTCTGCAGAAACGGCGTAGGAGCGGACCTTCAGTCCCGCGCTTGACGAAATCGCGAAATGACCGGGTTACGGAGGTATATTGTTACAGTTCATCAATCGTCAGCCAAGGCATGGCTACCCTGTCCACATGACCAGGTGCAGAACTCGCCATGTGCCGGTTGCAGGGAGTCTTGTGTCTGTGTATACTATGGCAAGTCGGTGAATGGGAGGGAAAAACATGGATGCAGTCGTACAGGTGACCGATTTGCGCAAAGTGTACGGCAGTCACGTCGCCGTGGATGGGATCAGCTTCCAGGTCGAGCGTGGGGAAATCTTCGGCCTGCTCGGACCCAACGGGGCGGGCAAGACGAGCACGCTCGAAAGCCTGGAAGGGTTGCGCCGCCAGGATGGCGGCTCGGTGCGCATTCTCGACGTTGATCCGGCGCGCGATGTCAGCAAGCTGCACAATCTCATTGGCGTCCAACTGCAAACATCGGGCCTGCCCGGCAGCATGTGCGTGGATGAGGCGATGAGCTTCTTCTGCGCCTACCACGGCGTCGCCCCCCGCATAGATCTCTTGCATCGTCTGGGGTTGGGTGAGAAGCTACGGGCGCAGTATTTGCAGCTCTCTACCGGCCAGAAGCGCCGCCTGGCGCTGGCTCTGGCCGTGGCGCACAATCCGCCCGTCGTCTTCCTCGATGAGCCGACCGCCGGGCTCGACGTGGCCTCGCGTGTCGAGCTGCACGCCATGATGGAGGAACTGCAGAAGGCGGGCACGACGATCATCCTTGCCACCCATGATATGGCCGAGGCTGAGAAGATGTCGCAGCGTGTAGCGATTCTGCTCAAGGGCAAGATCGTCGCCACCGGCACGCCGCGCGAGATCACAGCCACCGGCGACGCCATGACCAAGATCTCCGCACGCACCGAGAAAAACTGCCTGGCCGATGATGGCGTCGCCGCCTTCCCTGCCGTCAGCAAGCGCCTCTTCACGGAAGATTACGCGGTCTACTACAGCACCGATCCCGGGCCGGCGGTCTCTGCCATCCTATCACATATCACGGCTCAGGGCGACAAACTGATTGACCTGCGCGTGGAGCGGCCCTCGCTCGAGGAACGCTTCCTTGAGATCACGAATGAGATCACCAATGGAGGCGACAGATGACTGCCTTTGTCCAGCATTTTGCCTTTGAGTTCCGCACCGGGTTGCGCAACAAGGACCTGTTGCTGCTCAACTACCTGTTTCCGTTGGGCTTCTATCTGATGATGGGCGTCCTGATGGGCGGCATCAACCCGCTCTTTCTCAAGACGATGATTCCGGCCATGGCGGTCTTCGCTGTCCTCTCGGGGGCCATTCTGGGGCTGCCCGCCCCATTGGTGGATGCGCGCGAGGCGGGCATCTTCCGCAGCTTCAAGATCAACGGGGTGCCGGCGCTCTCGATTCTGATCATCCCGGCGCTGTCGACCGCTTTCCATTCGATGATCGTGGCGATCATCATCACGGTGACCGCGCCGCTGCTCTTTGTGACGCCGCTGCCGGTCGATTGGCTGAGCTTCGCCGTGGTGCTCGTGGCGACGGCTGTCTCCTGCTCCGGGCTGGGGGTGCTCATTGGCGTTATCTCCTCCAACTCGCGTGTCACCATTCTCTGGTCGCAACTGCTCTTCCTGCCCTCGATGATGTTGGGCGGAATGATGGTGCCGACGAGCATGCTGCCGGCGTCGCTGGCCCGCTTCAGTGCGCTGCTGCCCGCCAGCCATTCGATGCAAGCCTTCATGGGCCTGGCCTACCAGCAGGAGACAGCCTGGAACCCGACCCTGGCGCTGGCAATCCTGCTGGCCGGCGGCATCTTGGCCTTTGTCCTGTCCGTCTATCTCTTCGAGTGGGATAGCCAGAACACGCAGCGTCGCCCCAAGGCGCTTGCTGTGCTGGCGCTCGCGCCATACATCGCGGCCGCGCTGTTGGTGGGGTAAGATGGACGGCCAGGCAGATGCATGCACATCAGAAACCGGCGACGCGGTATCTCAGTCAAGGCAAGATTCTTGCAGATCTCGGTAATTGCAAACCCACTGTTGCTCTGTCTTCGGCATAGTGCTATAATCGTAAGGGATAGCCTATCTAATCATCAAAGGGAGGCAGACGCAATGAGGGCGCAGGCATACCTTGATCCGCAGGATGATGGTCTTCCCATGCGCCCGGCGGGAATCTGGGCACGCAGCAAGTTGTACTACCTCGAACGCTACATTGGCATTCTTGAAACCTCTATGCGGCTGAAGTTTCCAACGCGGCACTACATTGATCTGTTGGCCGGGCCAGGCAAGAACCGCGTGCGAGGCTCTCACCAAGTGCTGTTGGGATCGCCTCTCTTGGCTTTAAACGCAAAGTATCCTTTTACGGGTTACTTCTTTGTTGACGCAGACCCGCAGAATACATTTGCGCTTCAGCAACGATGTAATGCTTCTCCTCATCGCACTAAGGTCGACGTCAGAACGGGCGACTGCAATACTCTAGTTGACGACATTGTGGCAGAACTTAAGCGCAGTGAGCGAATATCCTTGAATCTCGCCTTCTTGGATCCTGAGGGACTGGAACTGCGTTGGGACACTGTCACAAAGCTTGCCTCAGTACAGAAGATGGATTTGATCATCAACTATCCAGAGTCAGGCATCAAACGCAATATGCGCCAGCAGCTCGACGTGCGTGAGCAGACTAGCGTCGACGGCTTCTTCGGCGATCGGGGGTGGCGCACCATTTACGCAGAATGTCAGGGCAGACGTGGATGCCAACGAAGACTGATAGACTGGTACAAAAAGCGACTCCAAGAGTGGGGTTATCAGGAGGTAGTTGGAGACTACGAACTTGGGACAGAGCCGCTTATGCGTAACGAAAAGCAGGCCCCGCTGTACCGTCTTCTTTTTGCCAGTAAGCATCCTCTCGGCCAGGAGTTCTGGCAAAAAATCGTTCGTCGAGATGTGGATGGTCAGATTCAGTTGCCATTAATGTAGCTTTACTTATACGAACATTTGTGCTACAATACCACGTGATAGGGACGGGTTCCCTACCGGAAGCGAGGAATACCAGATGAGCACCCGTTCGAGTATCGAGTGGACAGAATCCACCTGGAACCCGCTGACGGGTTGCACCAAGATCAGCCCGGGTTGCAAGAATTGCTATGCTGAACGTATGTCGCTTCGACTACAGGCTATGGGGCAGGCGAACTATACCAATGGCTTCAACTTGACGTTGCACGAGCAGGCGCTGCAATTGCCACTCAGTTGGAAGAGGCCACAGATGATATTTGTCAACTCAATGAGTGACCTCTTCCATCGAGATGTGCCGCTTGAGTTTGTCCAACGTGTGTTTGATGTCATGCAGCAAGCCTCGTGGCATGTCTTCCAGGTGCTTACCAAACGTTCGCAGCGGTTGGCCGAGCTCAATGCGTATCTTGACTGGCCGCCGAATGTCTGGATGGGCGTCAGCGTGGAGAACAACGACTACACGTTCCGCATTGACCACCTGCGGCAGACCAGTGCCTGTATCAAGTTTCTCTCCTTAGAGCCGCTGCTTGGCCCTTTGCTAAACCTCGACCTGAGCGGCATAGATTGGGTGATCGTGGGCGGCGAGTCTGGGCCGTTTTCCAGACGGCTGGAGAAGGAATGGGTCCTCGGCATCCGAGATCAGTGTCTGAGACAGAATGTGCCATTCTTCTTCAAGCAATGGGGTGGCTTCAACAAGAAGGTTGCTGGCCGCATGCTTGACGGGGCAACGTGGGACCAGATGCCCAGGTTGTCATTCCTTGATGCTTTGGTTCCTGCTGTGTAACATGTATGAGCGTATTCAGGCAAACAGCCCTCCCAGATATCGATAAATGCCTGGGAGGGCTGCTGTATTTGGGTCATGACAAGACTGCTGCGCTATGCCCCCACCACCCGCATAGCGATCTTCTCCCACTCCCATAGCCGCTGCGGCTGGTAGCGCACGGTGCTGATGTCCTTGAGGATGAGCTCGAGCGGGCAGCCGTGGCGGGCGCAGGCATCACGCGTCATGTGCAGGTCAGCGGCGATGACATCCGGTTGCGCGCTGTCTTCAGCGAGAAACGCCGGGCTGGGCTTGCGCGAGAAAACGAAGTCACGCCCGATGCCTTCGGCGCCCTTCTCGACGTCCACCCACGGGCTCATGGAGATCTTGCGCAGGTGCGGTATCTTCCTCACCAGGTCAAGCTTCATGTGCAGCGGTTCGCAACAGCCGTAGTAGACGAGGCCGAAGCGCTCGTAGAAGCGTACGGCGTAGTCGAGATCGAACTCCTTGTGCATGGCCGGAGAGACCGACGAGAAGATCTGCGCCATGCCCATCGTCCACAGGTCCTTCGTGCGCGGTTTCCTGGGGTCGAAGCCGGGCGCGGGCAGCTCGTCGCTATACGCGCCGGTGCAGTGGATGCGGCTCAGCCGCTGCGCCAGCAATCCCCGCTCCTCCGCCTGATCGAGCAGGGCCAGGGCAACCTCGGTCACGCGCTCGAACAGCCGGTGCATGAAATCGGGGCGATCTGCCAGGTCCATCAGCACAACTTCGGCGTTGCGCCACTGCACGACCCAGTCCCAGGCATTGAACGACGGCGATAGTCCCTGCATTTCGACGCCCAGCACGCCGTCGAATATCTCGTTGGCCATCGCTTCGCGGCGGGCGGTCTCGACCTCGTCAAGCCGTGCGTCCGGCATCTGAATCTTCTGCAGATCGTCGTCGGTCTGCAACTGGTCGAAGTACAGGTGACCCACGATTTCGTTGGTGGGATCGCTGACTGCGCGTTCTTCCTTGATCCCTATCCCGAACCCCGTTCCGTTGATCGCCTTCGGCACAGTCACCACGGGCTCAACAACCATGTCGGCGCGCATGTGCTTCCAGGCGTAGAGCGTGCGACGCAGGTCGCGTTCGATCTTGCGGCAAAACTCGTCCTGCGTGCGCAGCGTCAGCTCGTCGTTGACGTTCATCTCGTGCCAGCACACCTGGTCAATCATGACCATGGGGCGCCGCGGCTTCAGGCCGTTCAACGCCTTCCACAGGGCGATGGTCTGCTGCTGGACGGGCAGGGCGGCGATCTCGGCCACCTGTTTGCCCAGTTCGCGGAGGATCGATCGGTCATTGGCGCTCACTGACATGATGTATGCTCCTTATTCTTACCGGGTATCAACCACGGATCACACAGAATACACAGAAAAAGCAGCACGAGATTTTTCTTCCGAGGGTTCCGTTTCTTCCGTGGCAAGACACGGTGTTTTCTCCCAGCCGAAAATGGAAAACGCCAGTCGTCCTGGCTAACAGGGGAATGTAGCGCACCCAGCGCATGCGGGGCAGGACAACAGCGACCTGAGTCTGCCCAGCGATGCAGGCCAGGACGCGCGACGGATCAACGCCCATCTGCCGGACTAGCGCCCCGGCTTTGTCGTCCTTGAGACGGGCATCGGGGCGCTGCGACTCAATAGCTCGAACGCAGGGGGGTATGAGCAGCGTTTCAGCCACGCCGCTCAGGCCTCCGAGGGTTGGCGCGGACATATCCATCTCCCTGGCTGCATTATATGTCGAGGCAATCGCAAAGTCAATCTGACAGATGCAGAAACCCTCCCGCAGGTTTCGCAACCTGACGGGAGGGCTCATTCGGAATCAGGGCTATCCGTGTACGCAATGCAGAAGGCAACGCACAGGATGTACCATCGTCCGATTCGGAGTTGTTCTCTGTTAGTGTGAACAAGAGGAATCCACAGAGAACAAAATCAGGCCGGTTTCGCTTTCGTCTGGTGAACGTCCGAAATCTTCGCCAGGTGCAGCACCATGCGCAGGGCTTCGTTGACGGCTTCATCGGTCGGGAATGCCTGCGCCACATCCGGCGCCAGTAAGATGACGTTCGTCCCCGCTCGTCGCTCGGGCGCGTATCTGCCTTTCGGCACGACGGTCATCTTCGCCAGATCGTATTCCTTATCCAGTTCATAGTCATCGGACTTACGTCGCTTCTGCATAGAATTTCTCTTCTTTCTTGGTGGCGTTACGGGCGCTAATGATCCGTATGTGGTCCGCTCGGTCGGTGTGGGCAATGACAACTAACCTGCCGTCTTTTGAGATACCGATAGTAATATAGCGGTCCTCGTCGCTGGAATGCTCTACGTCGATGACTGTAATGAACAGCGGATCATCGAATACCGTGGCGGCTTCATCGAATGAGACACCATGCTTCTTTTCGTTGCTGGCAGCTTTCCCGGTATCCCATTCAAACGACGGCCGCATGAACTGTCTCCTTACGGTTGGGCAAGGCTACTTATGGGCAAGGTTTGTCACAAACGGGAGCACTCTGGCGTTTATTATAGACTCAGGCTCACGGAAAGTCAATCCGACGACCACAAAAACCCTCCCGCAGGTTTCGCAACCTGACGGGAGGGTTTCGTTCAGAATCCGTGCTTCCGAGTCAGAGCCTGCCCCGCTCTATCGGGCATCCGTGTTCAGAATCCGTTACCAGTGGCTACTTCCCCTGCAAATATCTCACCATCGGGTCAATCACAAGCGGCACGACGTCGGGCAGCATTTTGGGCATGAGAGCGTCCATGACGGGTGGCATCAGGCTCGGCATCTGCTGGCGCATGTAGTCGGGCATGAAAGGAACAGTCTGGTTCACCCGCTCGAGCATGGGCGGCAGCACCTTGGGCATCATCATCGGCAGCAGGATCGGGAACAACAGCGGGAACATGGGCTTCATCATGGCAAACATGCCGTTGGACAGCGGCCCCGGCAGCTTGCCCATGAAGCGCATCATGGGGCCCATCTTGAAGGGCATGGCGTCGATCATCTCTGGCCACATGCTGCCCATCAGGCCGGCAAAGCCTTGCGGCGTCATCAGCTTGATGAAGGCATCGAAAACGGCCCACTGCTCGAGCGCGACATTGGTCGTATCCTTGATGTCGGTGATGCCCAGCCCCTGGGCGGCGAAGCGGGCCAGGTCCCACACCGGCATGTTCATCTTCTTCTTGTCGTTCGTGATACGCAACTGCACCTGGCAGCACGGGCAGAGCGCAAGCACGGCGTCGGCCTTGATGTCCACGGCTTCCTGCAGGCGGTGTTCGCCGATATCGGCAGCCACCGGCGCCTCACCCACCAGGCTGAGCACGCTGCCGCAGCAGAGCCCCTTCTCGCGGTTGTGCTCCATCTCGACGAACTCGACGCCGGGAATAGCCTTGATCAGGTCTCGTGGCGGCTCGTAGATGCCGCCGGCGCGGCCGATGTGGCAGCTATCGTGCCAGGTGACGCGGGCGTTGACCGGATGTGTGAACTTAAGCTCGCCCGACTTGATTTTGTCGGCCAGCACTTCGCTGTAATGCTTGGTCTTGAAGGTGTACTCGATGCCAAGCTTCTCGGCCCACTGCCGGTAGAGGACATCCCATACCATCCAGCAGGCCGGGCACGAGGTGACGATCGTATCCACGCCGGCCGCACTGTACTTGGCGATATTGCGCCGCATGTTCGCTTCCCAGGCGTCCCACTTGCCCGAGACGAGCATAGGAATGCCGCAGCAATTCTCCTGGTTGCCCAGCGTGGTGAAATCGACGCCCGCAGCGTCGAGCAGCTTCACCGTGCCGATAGCAATGTCGTTCTCGACGTACGAGGCTGTGCAACCGGCGAAGTAGGCCATCTTGGCCGGGTGCTCAGGGCCGTGCTTGGCTTTCATCTCTTCAGGCATCCAGGTCGAGCGATCCTTGCGATAGCCGGCCCAGACGTCGCCTTCGGCTTTCAGGGCAGCCTTCATCATCTCGAACGCCGGGAAGGTCAGCTTGTTATCATCGTTGATGTACTTGCCGCGCAGCTTCATCCATGACGGCTCGATGGGCAGAAACTCGCTGCAGCGGTCATTGCACAGCTCGCAGGTGGTGCAGAGCAGGAAGCGATTGAGCTGATCCTGATCCAGCTTGGCCCTGCCTTCCATGTATTCGCGCAACCAGAACCATTTGCCGCGCGGACTGTGGCTCTCCCAGCCGCGGCCATAGAACTGGTCACAGGCGTCGACGCAGTAGCCGCACTGTGAGCAGGCATAGGCATACCATGCGACGTCGGGCGGGATGCCCTTGACCGGCTTGTCGGGAATGCGCTCGCCGTGGCCGTTGAGCGCCATGTTACCGATGGGGCGTAGCAGCGGCTCAAAGGCGCTGGCCAGCGACATGGTCGCGCCGAGCAGCCCTGAGTCAATCACCTTGCCCGGGTTCATCAAACCCCTGGGGTCAACCGAGCGCTTGAACTGGCGCAGCCTGGCGACGCGCTCCGCCCCCAGCACCGTATCGGCCCTGCCTGTGAAGTACATGCCCGTTGCATAGGCGCGGCCGCCATGCTTCTCGGCGATCTTGATCACGCTGAGCGACAGGGGGAAGGCAAAGTTGAAGCCGAGCGTGCGCTGGTCATGCGGGATGAAGCCCAGAATGACGGCCTCCGGGCCGTTCTTGCCATTGGGAATGATGACGCCCTCTTTGACCAGTTGATGCTGGCTGGCAATGGCCTTCTCGGTGTCGCTAATCATGTCGCCCAGCTTCGCCAGCGGGACGATGATCTCGGTGGGGATGATTGATGGCCCCAGACGCTTGACCCGCATCAGGCGGAAACGCTGGCTCCACTCGTGCTCGGCGATCTCATGGCTGAGGATGTCGGCGTTGCAAGCGGCGACAATGGGCTTCAGCCCGGCCGTAATCTTCTCTTCGTCCTCGGGCCGGTAGGCCAGGGTGACGATGTAATCCGGGGGCAGGTCGACGCGTTCCTCGATCACGTGATCGTGGTGTGTCTTGAGCGGGACCGCGTTCTTCATGGTCGCCATCTTGGGGTTGACGAACGTCACCGACCAGATCGGCAGCTTGCTATCGACCAGCGCCTGCATGCCTTTGGCCAGCATGGCGGGGTCGTGGCAGCCAATCGCCGCCAGCGCCGGCTCGAAGTCTGTCTGCACTTTGAGTGTGATCTCGGTGATGATGCCGGTGATGCCCTCGGCCTCGCTGATCAGGTCGAGATCGGCGCCGCTGAATGTGCGCACCTCGCCTGTGGGCAACACGACCTTTGCGCTCATGACGTTGTCGCTGAAGAAGCCGTACTGGAACGAGCCGAAGCCCGCTCCGCCCTGGGCCAGCCATCCGCCCACGGTGGAGCCGGGGTAGGAGGAAGGAAACAGGCGCAGCGTCAATCCCTGTTTCTTGATTTCACTATCCAGCGCTTCCCAGACGATGCCCGACTGCACGGTGACGGTTTGCGCCCCCTTGTCCACAGCCAGGATGCTCTTGAAGCGGTAGAAGTCGACAACGACGCCACGCTTGCGCGGGATAACGCCGCCGTAGCCGGATGACGCCTTGCCGCGTGGGACGAGCGCAATGTTGTTCTCGTTTGCCCAGCGCACCAGGCCGACGATCTCGGCCTCGCTGCCTGGCTGGACGACGGCGTCGGCGGTGGTGGCCCCAACGATCGGCTTGATCAGCGACGGCATGGCCGCGACGTCGTGGCTGTAGATCTTGCGTTCGACGGGGTCGAAGTTGACCCGCGCTGCGAACGTGCCCTTGAGGGCATCCTGTTGCGTGGCGCTCAGACCACTCATGTGTTTCTCCTTCTGTTAGTATAGAGGTCAGGGATCAGAGGTGAGGGTGCAGGGTTCAGGGTGGGGATGGTGGCTGAACCCTGAGTCCTGATCCCTGAACCCTGAATCAGCGCCTGCCGTCGCGACAGGACGTCGGCCAGGACAGAGCGCATCAGGTCGAGGGCCTGGATGACGCGCGTGTCGACCAATGCGTAGTAGACGTTCTGTCCTTGCCGATCGGTGGCGACCATGCCACGGTCGCGCAGGAAGCGCAGGTGGCGCGAGGCAGTCGTCTGGTTCAGTCCCAGCGCAGCGACGATCTCGCTGACATTGCGCGGCCCGTCGGCCAGCTCGTAGATGATGGCAATGCGGGTGGGGTCCGCCATGGCGGCGCAGATTTCGGCGTGCAGGACTTGCAGCTCATTGGCCTGAGGCTTGGCCATCCTGTTGTTCCTTTCGTATATGCGGCTATGCGCATATGACAACTGTGAAGTATATAGCATACGAAAGGAGATTTGTCAATAGGTTGTGCGAGAATGCACAAAAGGCCCCCCTGCCCCCAATTCTGGGGGAGGCGCGCTCCAGCGGCCCCAATTCTGGGGGAGGCGCGCT
>CAYOEZ010000001.1:28644-131046 GCA_964402955.1 uncultured Ktedonobacterales bacterium
CCCCAATTCTGGGGGAGGCGCGCTCCAGCGGCCCCAATTCTGGGGGAGGCGCGCTTCCGTGGCGCCCAATTCTCGACGTCGCACATGCCTGCCGACGCGTCGTGTCTGGAATCCGTGCTTCCGCGGCATCCGTGCCGGAATCCGTGGACAGCGCCGGCATCACGCAACTCTGACAAAGGTTGCCCCCATTTGCCCGAGGTGATATAATCCCGGCTGAGGATACGACATTGCCCATTGCTGCCTTCGTTTTCGTGTTCATCTCCAGCACGCTTGCCGGCATGAGCGGGTTTGGCTTCGGCCTGATTGCCGTTCCCCTGCTGGCGATGGTGCTCGCACCCCAGGTGGTGGTGCCCACCGTGCGTGTGCTCAGCATCTGGATCAGCGTGTTGGTGCTGGTCGAAGCGCGGCGCTCACTCTCCTTGCGCGCGTCGTGGCTACTGATTGCGGGCAGCCTCGTTGGCGTACCCTGCGGCACTTATCTGCTGGCGATGTGGAATGCCAGCACGCTCAAGGTTTTCATCGGTTCGCTCACAGTGGTGTTTGCCCTGGCGCTGATGTCGGGCGTGCGCATGCAGATCAGGCAAGGCTCGCCGGTCTCTGCTGTGGTCGGCTTCATCAGCGGCATCCTGGGTAGCAGCGCCGGCATGGGCGGGCCGCCGGCAGTGATCTTCTACACCGGCCAGGGCGTAGAGAAGCAGACGTTCCGCGCCAACCTGGCCGCATTCTTCATCATTCAGGCTCTTTTCTCTATTCCCACCTACATCGCCAGCAACCTTCTGACCGGCACGGTGATAACCTACATTCTTCTGCTGTTACCCGCGCTGGCGATTGGCGGCGCGCTGGGCATCAAGCTGGCGCAGCGCTTCGACGACAGCGTTTTTCGCCGCTTCACCCTGTTGATGGTGCTGGCAACGGGTTTTCTCTCGCTCGCGTCTGGACTGCACGTGATATAGCGCGCCATACCCCTTGACAGAAAAGAACGTACGTTCTATACTCGCGATGTTGTATGCCGGGCAGACCCTGCCCGGCCCACCACTCGCGCAAGGAGAATCACCTGTGAAATACACAAAACTCGGCCGCACTGGACTGAACGTCGGCATTCTCGGCCTGGGCATGGAGCACCTGACGCCCGAGAACATCGGGCCGGTGGTCGGGCGCGCCATCGACAGCGGCATGAACTACATCGACATCATAATCTGGGTGCCCGAGCGTAAGGATGCCTTTGGCGCGGCCCTCAATGGCAAGCGTGACAAGGTTATTCTTGCCGGGCACCTCAGCGTGGCCGAGCAGAAGGGCCAATACCGCAAGACGCGCGACTTGAAGGAATGCGACGACCTGTTCCATGACCAGTTGCGCCGCCTGGGCACTGACTATGTCGACATCCTGCACGTCAGCTACGTCGATACGGTGGAGGAATACGCTCAGGTGACCGGTCCGGGCGGCATCCTGGAGATGGCTCTGCGCCTGAAGAAAGAGGGCAAGGCGCGCTTCCTGGCTACGAGCGGCCACGAGCCGGCGATTGCTCTCAAGTTCATCGAGAGCGGGCTGATCGATGTCGTGATGCAGCCGATCAACCTGGGCACGGCGGGCAGCGCCGGGGTGCGCGAGATGTGCCACGTCTGCGCCAGCAAGGGAGTCGCCCTGGTGGTCATGAAGGCGTTCAAGGGCGGCCAATACGTAAGCGGCGACAAGCCGCTCTCGCCGATCACCTGCCTCAGCTATGCGCTTGCCCAGCCGGGCGTTGCCACCGTGGCCATGGGCGTTAAGACTGTCGCCGAGCTGGACGCCAATCTGCGCTACCTCGACGCAAGCGATGAGCAGAAGGACTTTGCCGCCGCTGTCGCCTCTGCTCAGCACGATCTGAAAGGGACGTGTGTCTATTGTAACCACTGTCTCCCCTGCGAATCTGAGATCAATATCCCCGAGGTCATCCGTCTGCTGGTCATGGCCCAGCATGGTCTGACGCCCGCGATCAAGTCGGCCTACGCGGCTCTGCCCGTCAAGGCGTCCGAGTGCATCGAGTGCGGCCTGTGCGCCGAGCGTTGCCCGTTTGGAGTGGACATCGAGGCGAAGATGAGAGAAGCAGCGCGCGTGTTTGGCGAGTGACGCGTGAAGACGACGACTGGACAAATATAAGTACCTATGTTATAATGAGGCCAGACATCACCTCATATCTTTTCGTAAGGAGATAGACGATGAATGGACCTCAAGCACGGGTGTCCTCGCGCCGTGGGCTGTGGTGGGTATTCATACTGGTCGGCCTGGTGTTGGCAGCCAGCGGCTGTAATCTGTCCGGCGACGCCGCCAAGCCCCAGCCCGCGGCTGATCCCTATGCCGCTGCAACGTCCCAGCAGCCATCGGTGACGCCGACGCCGAGCCGTGCGCCGGAGCGGCCGCCGCAAGCAAGTCCTGTTGCGCCCACTGCCGGAGCAACCCAGAGCCTGACGATGCTGCTCCAGGATGCCAAAGGCGCGGCCCTGCAACGCGTTGTTGATGGCAACGCTGTGCGGATTGTTGCTCGCTTGCCGGCGATCGCTTCGTCCCAGGTCAAGGTGAGCATGCGCCTCGATGGCCGCAGCAAGGCGCTGTCTGAGTGCAGTGTGGCTGCCGGCAGTGACTCTTGCTCTGTCCTCTTGCGGGGCGATGGCTGGGCCTGGGAAAACCACCAGCGCGTCGAGTCGCGCACAATCATCGCTCAGGCCGAGGGCCTGCCGGCGCCAGCACGGGCTACGGTGGCGGTCGCTGCGAAGCCGCTCATCCTTGTTCATGGCATGAGCTCAGACCATCTGTCATGGATCAACTGGACCAAACCCGGCGGCTACCTTGCAGCGCGCAATCTGCCGGCGTATGCTGTTGACGACGGGCAATTTGGCGTGCGACGGATGAACACGGGCAACAGCAGCCGCCCTCTGGACCGCGCATTCAGCATTGCCGAGAATGCTCAGGTGTTGGCTGAATACGTGGAGGCTGTACGAGCAAACACGGGAGCGGAGCGGGTTGACCTGGTGGGCCATAGCCTGGGAGGGCTCATCTCACGCTACTACATTCAGAATCTCATGCCGCTGGTCAAGACGACTGGTCTGTCGGATGCGCCGGTTGCCAACCAACTGTACATGGCTGGAACTCCCAACGCCGGCAGTGTCTGTGGGCGTCTGCTGGCCGCGCTGGGTTTCTTTGCTCCAGTGAGCACGCAGATCACGCCTGAGTATATGACGCAAGTCTTCAATGCCACCGTGCGCGATACACGCGGCGTGCCCATCTTTGCCATTGCCGGCAATGCGATTACGGGTGGCGCAGCGATTCGTTGCAGCGAAACGCCGACGGATCGCTACGTGGCTGTGGATAGTGTACTGCGTGGCATTCCTGTCCAGCCGGATGAAATCTCGGCCCTTCACGGCGAGCTCAATACGGGCGAACCCACATTTGAAAGGATCTTTGTCACGCTCTCACGTTCGCCCGACGACTACCCGATCCGCACCGACAATGTAACGACAGCGCGAGCAGGTCCGGGGGCGACGGTTCAGAATACTGTTGTGCAGGGAGGCGTCCTGCGCGCCGGCGAGCCCGTCACGCTGACGATCAACATTGACCAGGCTCGCAGCGCCAGCTTTATTCTCTATGCCCCCGGCAGCGTCGTCAGCATGACAATCAAGACAGTGGCGGGGCGGATTCTCACCGAGGAATCGCCGCAGTCCAACCCCAGCGTGACTTTCGAGCGTGTTCTGGATGACAATACGCCGCTGTCGCTTGGCTATGGCGTGGCTGGCCCGCGGGCAGGCGTGTGGGAGATATACCTGACGGCGCGATCGACGCCGGCCGGCGGTGGTCCGTTTGCACTGATGGCCACGCTCGACACCGACCTGGTCATGACAGCAGAGGCGCAACCGGCGGTAACGCGTGCCCAAACGCCGGCGATCTTGAGCGCCCGGTTGGCAGCAGGCAGCTCGTTGCAGAAGGCCCAGGTGAGCGCGGTTGTGCGTCGCGATGGCCAGAGTGGCGCCGGAGCTACCATTGACCTTTTCGATGATGGCAGGCACTCCGACGGGGCAGCCGGCGACGGCCTGTTCGCCGCGACTTGGATACCCGACCGGGCCGGCGACTACGCCGCGGCTATCACCGCTGCTGGAATTGATGGATCAGGCAGCCCCTTCGAGCGTATGTCGCTGATCGGAGTTTTGGTTCAGTAGCAGCGCGCGTGTTTTTGGGGAGCCAGGACAAACCTCCCGAAGGTTCGCAACCTTCGGGAGGTTGCCGTCTGCCAGCGCGCTACGCCGCGATCGGCATGTACAGATTAAGGATAAACTGCACCTCCGGCTGGCCCGGCGTGCTCAGGTGCTCTTCCAGCCACTGGTGGCGCGCCATGCGCTACTTGCTTCCCTCGCACCACGCCACGAGCTTCTTCCACGTTGCCGGGATATCCTGCCAGGCGTCCTTAAACAGCGCAATTAGTCACAGCGTAGAGCCCACCTGCGAACTCCTTGATCGTGAACCCCTCCTGGGTATCCACTTCCGGCCCAACCGTGATCCAGAACTCGTAGCCGTAATTCGGGCTGCCCGGCGCGGGGTCGGGATTGTTGAAGCCGAAGATGCGCTGCTGTCCCTGCTTGTCCATGTAGCCCTTCGGCTTTGCCCATGCTTCCATCTTCGCCCAGGCCGGCGTCTCCGGCCCGGCGCCGAAGGCGCGAAAGGCTGCGACCCGCAGCGGCGGCAGCGTGACGATCCGTACATCCAGCTCACTCATGACGATATCCTCCTATCGTTGACGCAGGTCGAGCATCCTGCCGGACGGGATGGTGGGAGCAATGCCCGACTGCTCACCGTGTACATATGCATCATTTGCTCGTCCGGCCGCCTTTGACCTGGCCGCATTTTGGCAACAGTGGTGCGCTGAGTACAACAAGAGTCGCTCTGTCTATGCTGTCACAGTACGCGTCGCTCCCACCTTCGTGTCCGCTCTGCCGCGCCATTTTGGCGAGCGCGCCGCACGGGCTGTTGCCGCGGCCGGTGCGCCCGATGCCAGGGGCTGGATCACGCTCGATCTTTGCTTCGAGTCGCTCTTTGCCGCACGCGAGCGCATCCTCGCCTGCGGCGGCGGTGTGGAGATCGTGTCGCCGCAGGCGTTGCGCCTGAGTGTGCTCGATTTCGCCACACAGACCATCGACCTCTACAAGCGCTGATACCGTCGTCCGTGCCTGTCGTTAGACAATTCGAGATAGTGTGTTGTACGCACCGCAGAGAGGCACAGAGAGCACGGAGAACATCACTTGGCCGGTCACTTTGATATCTGCCAATGCCAATCGCACTTGAACGTACCCATTTGTGTTCACTCTGTGTCCTCTGTGACTAGCTTGAAGATGTGTCTGTGGAGTACGACGACAGGCGTCGTCGTACTCCACATAGCCGGACATTTTCATGCCCGGTTGTGCCCACGAGGGCATGACCAACTCTGTGGTTTCCAAGAGCACCCTCATCTTGAAATGTCTGCCCGTTCGTTTGTGCCCTTGACAGTCTCTTGTGGGCTATGTTACACTCCGCCCGGCGGCGGGGGATGCTCGCGCCCCTGCCGGACCAACAAGACAAACAACAAGGACAATCACCATGCGTGTGGCCATGATCGAAGTTGGACACTGGCACGCTGCCTTTCACCTCCGCTCGATGCAACTGGCAGGCGCGCAGATTGTTGCTGTGTCTGACCATCAGCCAGGTGTCGCTGAACGTTTTGCCGTCCCTCTTGTTTGCCCCGCGTTCGTGGACTACACTGTCATGCTGAAGCAGACCCATCCCGACTTCGTGGTCGCCCTGGGCCGCCATGCTGACATGCCCGCCATCGCCCGCGATCTTCTCGCCACACACCTCCCGTTCGCCATCGAGAAACCGATCGGCGTCTCTGCCGATCAGGTGGCGCCGCTGGTCGAGATAGCCCGCAAGCAGAAGTCGTTCGTCGCGGTGCCGTTTGTCAACCGCTACTGCACGCTCTGGACCGAATTGGATCGCCTGGAGCAGTCCGGGCGTGTCGGTGTGCGCTCCCATGCTCACTTTCGTGTCATCAATGGCCCTCCCCAACGCTACGAAAACGACAACGTGGCCTGGATGCTCGACCCGGCCATCTCCGGCGGCGGCTGCCTGCGCAATCTCGGTATCCACACGGCCGATGCCTTCCTGCGCTACGTTGGCGGCGAAGAGGTCGAGGTGCTGAGCGCAGCCATTTCGTATCGTGTTTATGGCAAGGCCGTCGAAGAAATGGGCGCAGCGCTCTTGCGCTCGCAGAGCGGCATCATCGGTACGATTGAGGCGGGGTATTCGTTTGCCTCGATGACCAGGGGCGAGTACGAGTGGCGCGTTGCAGCTGAGAACTGCTATCTGGTGGAACGCGAGGGGGTGTTGCACAGCGCCACGCTGGACGACGGCAAGGTGGAGGATATACCCATCCCCGCACAGTCCACACGCTATGATCGCTTTGGCGGCGACACACTTGCCCGCTTGCAGGCCGGCCAGCCGCCCATCGCCAGCCTCGAAGATTGCTATCGAGCCATGCGGCTTCTCGACGACATCTATCGCAAGGCCGTGCGCACACCCTATCACTCGTGACCATATCACGCAGCGAGGAGCACAGCATGGAACGTCGCGTCAGCTATTTTCCCGAATACGGTGAGCAGAACACGTCTGCTGTCGTCGAGTGTGTGCGTCGCCGCCTGGATGACGGTGATGTGACGACCATTGTTGTCGCCACCTCCAGCGGTAAGACGGCGCTGCTATTCGCCGATGCCCTGGCGAAGCGCCCTGGCCTGCGCCTGATCGCGGTCGGCAATCCGCCGGGCAGCGCCTACGAACCCATGATAGCGGAAAGCCGGATGAAGCTGGCGGCCAAAGGCGTCATCACTGTGGACTATGCGCCCTACGGCTGCGCGTCGCTACAGGGAGACGCCCACCGTAACATGTACGGTGCGCTCGACTTGCTCGTCGTTGTTGCCGATATCTGGCGCATGATGGGCGGTCAGGGGCTTAAAGTGGCGATGGAAGTTGGCTTGATGGCAACCAACGTGGGCGTGCTGAAGCCAGGCGAAAAAGTGATCGCCGTCGGCGGCACTGCCAGCGGCGCCGATACGGCGATCGTGATGAAGACTGCTCTGTCTCTCGATATCTTCTCGGCGGAAGCGGAGCGTCGGCCCGACTTGCTCGAGTTCATCTGCACGCCAGTGGCCAAGAAGTGGTGGTAGCAGCCGCACAGCTTGCACAAACGCCAGGACCCTTCCTGGCGTTTGTGCATCTGTCATGACGTCTGCGACTACTTCGCTGCTGTGATTCCGTCATTGCCATCCTGGCGCGGCTCATCCTTCCCTCGCCGTAGCCGCAGGTGCAGTATCCCGAGCAACTGCTGGTGCGGGTGGAAGTAGAACCACAGGCCGGTCGTGAACAGGACGTAGACAACCAGGAAGGCGACCAGGAACTGCACCGGACTGCGCGTGAATGCGGTGGCCGGCCCGTCGTTCGGGTTGATCATGATCCGGCTCAGAACCAGTCCCGAAGGGATGAAGAGCAGCGCCCACACAAGCTTTCTGCGATTCCACAGGTCGCGGCCATAGGTATTGGCCACCGGGATCAACTGGAAAAACAACGTCTGGATGGCAGCCAGGAAGACGGCCAGAGATAGATTCAGCAGCGCCACCATCACGTGCGCCGCGCTCGTAACAGCCTCCGCTGTCCCGTTTACCGTCAGGCTCAACGCCGCAAAAATGCCGCTGGCGGTCCACGACATCACAACCAGCGCCACGATCGCGGCCAATCCTGCCCAGCGCAAGGTCAGTTGCCGCTGTGCGGACACCTCAGCTTCCTCGACGCCGATGCCGCCGGGAGCGCCGAAAATGATCCCCGGCTGAAGCGGCACGATGCGGCTGACCAGCACCGCTGCTGCTGATACGAATAGATTGGCCGGCCAGAAATCGAAACGGTGCTCGACCTTCCAGCGGCGCAGTGTGAATGATTGGCCAAGGCTGTCGGCGTAGCCACATGCTGCGACGGTCACAAGCATGACGCAGAAGAAGTAGAGGCTCCCCGGGGCCAATGGATTCCACGTTGGGTCAAGGAAACTCACGACCAAAGCGTAGGCGGCCAGTATCGATCCGAGCTTCAACATGGCGGGCATACCTCTTTCCGTCGTATGCCCGGGCCTGAAAAGCATCTTTGGGACGCGTGAAACAAGGTTGACCAGCGGGAGCCGCCGCAGCAGACCCTTGAGCGATGTCTCCTGCTCGCGAATCAGGTTGTCGGTCACGGTATTGCAGATGCCAAACACCAGCGCAATCAGGATCACCAGCAGCAAGTTGGCGCCCAGAACGATCACTGGTGTGCCAAAGAACTCAAGCGGGGTGACGATGGGCGTGAAGAACGAGTCGCGCGTGCTGGCCTGAGCCTGCAAGCGCGCCGGCGCCGCCAGGAAGATCAGCGGCGCATCGGGCCCGCCTGGCGTGGGCGGGAAACGGTCGATGAAGTCAGTGGCGTGTCCAGTGTCGCGCCCAATCGGTTCGCGTTCCAGAGAATGCCCCGGTCCGGCAATCTTGACCGGAGGTGAGTATGCTGATGCGTCTGTGCCATAGGACATTGCACTGACCACTTTACCCGACGGGTCGCGCAGCAACACGTGGTCGCCTGTCGAGATCAAGCCGGCGCTCTGCGCATTTTTGATGGGGAGCTGCACGAGCGGCGCCGGAATGTCGGGAAAGATGCTGTGGATATAGTCGCGATCCCAGGTCAGAACAAGATAGTTGCGCGCCTCGATCAACGTATCCGGAATGATGTATGCGCCGGACGCTGTGTCCACCGTCCAGCCGCTCATGACAAAGGGCTGGGTGTTGCGGTTGAACAGCTCAACCCACTGCGACGAAGCGAGGCTGTTACCCAGCGGCGATTCGGCAGCCTGCGTGGCAGAGATGAGATCAATCGGTAGTCCTGTGAAATCAACCTCATTCACAATGATTGACGGCTTTGCCTGTCCGGCTGGAACGATCAGCTTTTGCGCTTGCGGCGACGGCGCTGCCGCAACAACGATCGTTGTGCTTGTTGGCCTGGCCGTTGGCACAGTTGTTACCGTTGCGGTTGGCACAGTTGTGGCTGTCTCTGTTGGCGTGGGTGGCAGGTCTGTGGGCGTTGCGGACGGCGCGGCGATTGTCGCAGTCGCGGCAGCCTTGAGCGCCGCATTGGGCTGCGCCACTGTTGCTGTTGCTGTCGGCGTCGCTGCCTGAACGGATGTTGCTGTGGCTGGTACGCCCGGGACTGCGCTGTGCGTGGGGGTGGCCGTCTGTGTGTTGGTCGGCGTCGCAGTAGCCGTTAGTGTGCGCGTCTTTGTGGCTCTTAGCGTGTTGGTCGGCGTGTCTGTTGCCGTAGGCGTGACTGTTGGTGTGTCAGTCGGCGTATATGTTGCCGTCGGTGTATTGGTCGGCGTATATGTTGCCGTCGGTGTATTGGTCGGCGTATATGTTGCCGTCGGCGTCTCTGTTGGCGCCGGTGTATTCGTCGGTGTGTCTGTCGGCGTTGGCGTATTGGTTGGTGTGTCTGTTGGTATGGCTGTCGCAGTGTCCGTCGGCCGCGGTGTTGCCGTGGCCACAGCAGTTGCGGTAGGGACCGGAGTCGGCAGCCCCGGCACGTTTGTCGGCCTGGGATTCGCTACAGGCAGAGTCGGCGGCGGATCTATCCTCGTTGGCGTCGCCGGCACTGGCGCGGCCGCTTGACCACCGGCGAGCCCGGGAGTCAGCGACATAGCGCTGGAAAACAACGGCTGCAGCCGCGAACTGCTATCGCCAAGCGCCGCCGGAGCCGGCAAGCCAAGTGCCAGGATCGCCAACACGAGAACGACGAACATGAATCTGCGCTCTACCATGCCATAAGCCTCTCTATTGTCGATGTTGTTGTGCTTGTGGGCCTGTTTGCTGCTACGGCGGGATTATAAACCCTGCTTGCCTAAATGTCAATAGGTTACTTACATTTGACGCCCCTGCAGGCCAGAAGAAGGAGGAGGTGTCGGAGAGGGGTGTCCGCTATTCGCCGCCGCCGCTGGCGGCAGGGGCAGCGACAGGCCTGGGCATGCGGATGAATTGCGTGGCGAGGATGGACAGAACGATGAAGCCAAATCCAAGCTGGAAAACCACCTGGTAGCCGAATGCTTGCCAGAGCAGGCTGCCCGTGATGGGCACAATGACGGCGGCAACGTGCATCATGGAGACGCCCATTGCCAGGCTGGGGGCAACATCAGCCGGGTCGGCGATCTTCTTCAGGTAGGTGTTGCGCGCCATCATGCCCAGACCGAAGACCTGGTAGAAAATGTACATGATTGCCAGCACGAGAGCGTTGGGAATAAAGGCGAAGGCGAGAAAGACGGGAGCGCTGACGCCGTAGCACAAGGTCAGGATGGGCTTTTCGCCGATATGATCAATCCACGAGCCGAAGATCGGCGCAGCCATCCAACTGATGATGGCGTTTGCGATGAGCAGGAGCGTAATGCTCTGCACTCCGACGTGGTAAACGTCGACCAGCGTGAAAAGGGCAAAGGTCATAGCGATCTGGGCGCGGCAGCCATCGAGAAAGTTCAGCAGATAATAGAGACCATAGCGACGCTTCATGACAAAGCCCTGCTGCCGCACCAGGCGGGGGTTCCTGGGGATGCTTAGCAGTCCGATGCCGGCCGGAATCATGAACAACGCCGAGACGAGGAACATCTGGCGCATGCCGATAACGTTGACGATGATGAACGTGACAAACATGGATGCCAGCGTGCCAATCGAGCCGATGCTGGCTAGTTTGCCCAGGATGCGGCCCTCATACCCTTCATCGGCCAGGCTGAGGCCCAGCACAACGTAGACCTGCATCCAGGTGTGGAAGCCCAGACTGCCGATCATCGCCACCGGCAACAATTGTGCGAAGCTATGCACCTGGCTATAGCTGGCAAAACCCACCGCTGTGAGCAACAGGGCCACGCCTGCGACCTTCGACACTGAGAAGCTGACGGTTATGGCTGCCACGGCCACCATCAGAAAGCCGACCAGCTCACGCGCCGCCGTGTAGTACCCCATCTGGGCGCCGCCGATACCCAGCTCCTGGCGGAAAAAGTTGTTGGAAACCGAGCTATCAATGCCCTGGTTGAAGCTGAGTGCGAAGACGCCGAACGCGATCAGGAGAAAACTGCGGGACGATTTCAAAAGGATGCCTCGTCGAGACGAAAATATGCCAAAGCTGCGCCATTGTAGCATAGTACGAGTATTCACGCAAACGACGGCGCGGGCTTTACGTGTAGGGAGCGGACTCCTCCGCGACCCGCTGCTGGCAGATATTCCGGCGCGGGAGAGGCCGCGCCGCTACACGCGGGACGGGGATACTGTCACCGTGACGCAATCTCATCTTCACGCCGTGGGCTTGCAGGGAGGCCCTGTCCGTGCTATGATGCCCGCGGTGAGCCGGGACGCCTGACCCGGCGCAACCAGTGACGCTGTCATAGGCTGTCAACAGGAATGACCGCTTGTCTGCACTCGATGACCTGAACGCCGCTGTTATCTCATGCCGCCGCTGCCCACGTCTCGTCGAGTGGCGCGAGCGTGTGGCGCAGGAGAAGAAGCGCGCCTACCGCAACGAGGACTACTGGGGACGCCCGCTGCCTGGCCTGGGCGACCCGCAGGCTCGGCTGCTCATCGTCGGCCTGGCGCCGGCTGCGCATGGCGGCAACCGCAGCGGGCGCATGTTCACGGGCGATCGCTCTGCCGATGTGCTCTTCATCGCCCTGCACCGCGCCGGCTTTGCCAACCAGCCCATGTCGCTATACCGTGGCGACGGCTTGCTCTTGCACGACGCCTACATCACCGCCGCAGCGCGCTGTGCCCCGCCCGGCAACCACCCCACCCCCGACGAACTGCGCGCTTGCCAGACCTGGATGGAGCAAGAGATCACCCTCCTGCCCACCGTGCGCGTGGTCGTGACGCTGGGGCAGATCGCCTTTGCCGCCTATCTGCGCACGGCAGAACACCTGGGGCTTCAGCTACCGCGTCCGCTGCCGCTCTTTGGCCACAACCGGGCCTATCGCCTGGGGGCAGGCTGGCCGCTCGTGATCACATCCTACCACCCCAGCCGCCAGAACACACAGACTGGCCGTCTGACGCAAGACATGCTCGACGCCGTTTTTCTGCGGGCGCGAGACGAAATTCTGGAACACATGGAGGTAGACGCATGACATTGCTAACCGGGCAGCAACTATACGATCTGACCGGCAAAGTAGCGCTGGTGACCGGCGGTGCGCGCACGCTGGGCTATGACATGGCGCTTGCCCTGGCCGAAGCCGGGGCCGATGTCGCCGTCACCAGCCGCACGCTGGAGCACGCTCAGGTCTCGGCGCAGAAGCTGTCTGAGGCAACGGGGCGCAAGGCCGTTGGCTATGCCTGCGACGTGCGCTCTGAAGCATCGGTCATGACCATGGTCGATGCTGTTCTGGCTGCTTTCGGCAAGATCGACATCCTGGTCAACAACGCCGGCAATGTCGCCAGCACCGCCAGCAACAAGCCGATCGAAAACCGGCCGCTCGAAGAATGGGAAAACACCGTGGCGACGAACATGACAGGATCGTTTCTCTGCACCAAGCATGTCGTTGCCAAAGCCATGAAGCCGGCGCTCAGCGGCGTCATCATCAACATCGGTTCGGTGGCGGGCATGGGCGGCAAGGATCACCGCGTCTACCGCGGCACTGAGATGGGCGGTGTGACGCTCGATTATGCCGCGGCCAAGGGCGGGGTGATCAACATGACACGTGAGGAGGCCTGCTGGCTGGCGCAGTACAACATCCGCGTCAACTGTATCAGCCCGGGCGGCTTCAGGCGCAACCAACCCGAGCCGTTTCCTGAGCAGTATAACTATCTTGTCCCGATGGGCCGCATGGGCCAGGGCGGCAAAGAGATGAAAGGCCCCGTGCTCTTCCTTGCCTCTGAGGCGTCATCGTACGTCACGGGCGTCAACTTGCCTGTTGACGGAGGTATGATGGCATGGTAAAGGATTGGCGCGACGTTTCTGCTCTGATCATCGGTTGCGGCAGCATTGGCCGCCGCCATGCTCGCGTCTTGCGCAGCCTGGGCGTGCGCGATCTGCGCGCCTGCGACCCCATGCCTGCCCAGCGCGCTGCCTTCGCCGCCGAAAGTCCATCGCTCAAGATGTACGAATCGTTTGAGGCTGGTCTCGCTGATCAGCCTGAGACAGTCTTTGTCTGCACGCCGCCCTGGCTGCACATCGCCCAGGCCATGCAGGCGATCAACGCCGGCTGCCACGTCTTCAGCGAAAAACCGCTCTCCGACAAGACCGACGGCATCGACGACCTGATCGCCCTGGCCGCAGCCAAGAACAAGAAGCTCATGGTGGGGCTGTGCTTCCGCTATCACGCCGGGCAGGTCAAGGCCAGAGGCTATCTCGATGCCGGGCGAGTGGGGCGGCTGGTGTCCATTCGGGCTATGGTCGGCGAGCACCTGCCCGATGTGCGGCCCGACTACCAGACGCTCTTTTCAGCGCAGACAGGCGGGGCGTTTGATCTGATGCATGAGGTTGACCTGGCCATCTGGCATGCCGGCGCTCCCGTGCGCCGTGTGCTGGCGGTCAGCGGCAATTACAGCGACATCGGCATCGAGGCGCCCGATCTGGCCGAGATCTTGCTCGACTTCGACAATCATTGCCTGGCGAGCATTCATCTGGACTTTTTCCAGCGCCCGCGCCGCCGCCAGACCGAGCTCGTCGGCACCGCCGGCGTCATTCTGGTTGAGTTTGCGCGCTGGGAGACCTGCACGGTATCCACGTATGAGGCATCGAGCAAGACGTGGTCGCACGAGGAGTTCCCCACCGACCGCGACGACATGTTCCGCGCCGAAGATCAGGAGTTCCTGCAAGCCGTGGCCGAAGACAAGCCGATTCGCTATACCGCGGCCGAGGCGCGCAAATCCGTCGAGGTGGTGCTGGCCGCACAACGAGCGTGACGTCAGGCCTGACATCCGGTTGACCGATGCCGTGCACGATGATATAATCTTTTATGAGGTGTACGGAATCGCTTAACATAGAGCGTTCCCGTGCCAGCATCGCTTCCTCATTGTCCTCTCAAACCCTCTCTGCATTGATCGATGGCTGCCATTCTCACAAGCCAAAGGAGAGTCCCTTGTCGCCCATAACCATCGAGGTGTGTAGCCGCATAGCCGGCCTGGCAGTGAATGACCTCGCCTTGCAGCCGGCCATTCTGGAGTTGATTGAAGAGCGCATCACCGTGGGCGAGCTGATTCGCCGCACGGTCGAAGAGCAGGTGCGCGAGTTGGTGGGCCGGCGCAAGCTCGATGCGCTGCAAGCGCAGCAGGCTCTGGCGCGCCAGTATCTGACAGAGGATGAGGTCGGCGCTCAGGCCAGGCAGGGCGCGGTACGATATCCCTCCTCACATCCGCAAAGCATCCCGCGCATCAGTCCCCAGGCCGAAGTGCAGAAGGCGCTGGTAGCCTTTGAACGCGGGAGCTACATGGTGCTGATTGACGGCAAGCGCATGGAGCGGTTGGACGAGCAGATCACTTTCGCTCCAGGAACCAAAGTGACGTTCCTGCGTGTCATGCCGCTGGCAGGGGGCTAGGCCATGCTTAATCGCCTCTTCTCGCGCGATCCTCTTCGTGACCATATCGCCCAGCTTGAGTCTGAGATGCTGTCGTGGATCGGCGACGTGTGGCGTGACGTTGCGCATGACCTGATCTTCCGCATCCCGGATCGGTTCGACGTGATCACCCGGCCCAACGATCCCCTCTATCCCTACGTCAGCCAGAGCATTGCCAGGCTGCGTTCGCTCCGGCCCGATGCAGAGCTGAGCGTCATGGCTGCCGATATGCTCTTCAACCCGACCGTCTGGCATCCCCGCTACGGCGACCGCAACTACGCCCAGCGGGAAATGCTGTACACTCTCGTGAGTTGCGCCATCACCATTCCACCGCCCAATATCTGCCGTCGCCTACGCGCGCGTATCGAGCAGTTCCTCATCCATCCCAAGGATCACGCCGAGATCACGAAGGGCATGAAAGTCACCTTCCCATCGTGGCGCGTCTTCTGGCCGCCCGAGCTGGAGGACTGCCTGGACATCCTCAAGACGCTGCCGGTGACGAGCGATAGCCTCGACCTCATGGAGGACATCGTCCTTGGGCGATTGGATTCGCCTGTCACGGAGAATCCGGAGAACTGGCAGGGGAACCGCGGGCTGACCTCGTACTCGCCATCCTCCATATCGGTGTATACTTATGTCTTCGGAGACGAGCTGGCGCGTGAGTATTCCTGGATGATGACGCGCCTGTTTGACCACGGACGCCTGGATGTGAATGCTTTCTGTACTGCCGCCCAACACAATCCTCGCGTGCTCGGTTACGCGCGCCAGCCGCTGCAGGAGACAGGCAGACCTGACTTCTTCCAGCGCGACACCGGCCCGGCCTTGAGCGCTGTGCTGCCCGACTACTGCGATCATGTATCGTGGCTGGCTGCCCAGAACCTGAGCGAAGACAACTGTAAGCAGATCAAAGAGCTTGCCTGGCTGCGCGGCGGCCGCTTCCTGGTACAGGCGGCGCGCTGCCACAGCGAGCGCAAGATGGGCAAGCTGGTGTATGGAGAGGATATTCGCTGGCGCGAAGACCTTGAGGCCGCTGTCATTCACATGGCGAACGTGTTCGTGCGCGAGCCTGAATCGGCCCAGGAACGGCTCGACCTTGTCGCGCAACTGAGCGCATTTCCGCGCGACACGATGCGTTATCTGCTGCCTGTTGCTCCCAATGGCCACGATCTGCTGTGCGAAGCCTTGGGCTGGCAAGCCGCTATCCCACTGGCTGCGGCGCTCAGCCGCGAGCAGGTCGACGAGGAGCACCTGCCCGATGTGCTGGCCGTGCGGCAGGCTCTCGAGCAGGCCGGCGACAAGATCGCCAAGGACATGATTGGCCTGTTCCGCGGCGCGCACGTCCATTCTGCGCGGCTGCCCTTCTTTGAGGCCATCGCTGGCTGGAATCGCACCCGCGTCGAGCAGGGCTTGCCCAAGCGCAATCAGATGTCGGTGCGTGCCCTGGGTCTCCTGCCGCTGCAGCGCGGCGACGCCGAGGTGTTGGAGCGCTACACCTTCCTGATGCGTTTTGCCAAGGAGAGCAAGCAGTTCGGCGCGCAACGCCAGGCCAGCGAGCAGGCAGCCGCAGAGGCCGGGCTGTCCCATCTGGCACAGACAGCCGGCTATGCAGACCCGACGCGCCTGGAGTGGGCGATGGAGGCCCGCCTGGGCGGTCAAAACGCTGCGCCTGGGCGGATCTGGAGCATCGGCGACTATGAGGTGTCACTCACGCTCCCTGCGCTCGATCCGGAACTGATCTTCCGGCGCGGTGACCGGACTCTCACCTCCGCGCCCGAAGCCGTCCGGCAAAA
The DNA here is from genome assembly GCA_964402955.1 of uncultured Ktedonobacterales bacterium. GTDB lineage: Bacteria > Chloroflexota > DTOL01 > DTOL01 > DAOUCN01 > CAYOEZ01. The sequence continues at coordinate 45,073 of CAYOEZ010000001.1, forward strand.
TGAGGCCTACGCTGAGATCAAAGAGGCGGTTGCTGTTGTGCGCAACCAAATCAGCCGCGTGCGTACGACATTCGAAGAGATAATGGCCACTGAGCAGAGCCTGAGCGGCGAGGACCTGAGCAGCATCGCGGCCATACCAGCAGCCAATGCTCTTCTGCGGCGGCTGATCCTGCGCAGTGAGCGCGGCGAGCTTGGCTTGCTCGACCCTGTTGGCAGCGCGCTAATCACGCTTGACGGGGCGACTGTGCCGCTTGGGGAAGGCGTTTCGATCGCCCATAGTTACCATCTGTTCGAAAGCGGCCAGCTTGCCGGTTGGCAGCGCGCCGTCGTGCACCAGCGTATCATCCAGCCCTTCAAGCAGGCCTTCCGCGAGCTATATGTTGTGACGCCTGCCGAAGAGGAGACCGTCAGCTTCTCCAACCGTTTTGCCGGCCACGTCCTTGACCCGCGCATCGCCAATCGCCTGTTCCAGGCAAGGCGGTGGAGCATGTTCCAACTGGACAACACTGTGCCGTACAAAGTCTTTGCGCAGGCCGGCATTGTCGCCGAGTTTCTCTTTCCAGACGCGGGGCACTTTCTGGCCGAAACGGACGTCATTACCAGCGACCAGGTGTATTTCGCACCGTGGAGCGGCGGCGCGCCGGACCTGCCGTGGTCGCTGCCAGGGAGCAGGCCGGCATACCATGAGCGATGGGGGGAGCTAGATGAGGGGCGCATCCCTCTCAACCGCATCCCGCCGCTGATTTTCTCCGAGGTGATGCGTGACGCCGATCTCATTGTTTCTGTCGCGCGGACGGCCGACGAGGCATTGACGTCGCAGGAGACATTCGTCCGTCGCGGCGAGCTTGTTGCTGCCCTTGTGGAGGATCTCGGCTTGCCTGGGGTGACTGTTGAGGGCCACTTCGCCCATGTGCAGGGCCGGCGCGCCCGCTACCGCGTGCACTTAGGCAGCGCTGCCATTCATATCGAACCGGGGCACTATCTGTGTGTTGTCCCGGACCGCAAAGCGCAGACAGGTGAAAAGCTGTTTCTGCCATTCGCTGACGCGCACGATAGCAAGGTGAGTGAGGTTATCAGCAAGATCCTGCTCCTGGCAAACGACCAGGCGATCAAAGATCCCACCATCCTACGCCAGATTGAGGCTCATCGCGCCACGCCCTGATTTGCCCACACAGAAAAGCAGTGAGCGCAGAGGTGGGGAAAAAACCTGCGCCCGCTGCTTTGTGTGCGCCCGGCGTCGGCGCGTATCCCTGAGTAGGTCAGGAATCCCTGCCTGACACATGCGCGCTCGACCAACGTCAGACAAGGATGTCTGACCTACATCTACATCTCGCGCAGCCGTTTGTTCACATCTACCATCGTTCCCGAGAAAGGCCCCGCCGTTTCCATTTTCAGCGAGGTGACAGCCGCGGCAAAGCGGCAGGCCTCAGCGGCGCCAGCCGACTGGCGTTTGGCCAGGTACGAGGCGAAGCAGGTATCGCCGCGTCCGGTGCGGCCTTTGATCTGGCGCGCCGTGAAGGGGGCGTGGTAGAACGTCCCCCCGGCATAAACGTTGACGCCGGCGGCGTTGGTCAACAGGATTTCCTTTGGCCCGTAGGCGGCCAGGCGTTGCATGGCTGCTTTGACATCGGTCAGCCCGGTCAGCGACTCAGCCTCGGCGTGGTCCACCTTCAGCACATCCACCAGCGCCAGCCCCTCGTCTTTCTGCGGCCAGTCTCTGAAGACAAGGTCGTCGCCCACCGGCACACGCACAAAGCCCTGAATGTCCAGCGCCAGCGTTCCCCGCCCCTTGAGCGCCTTGAGCACATCCATCCCCACCTCGCCGGCGATAATCGGGCCGACGATCCAGGTGTGGGCAGAAATGGCCGGGATGTCCTCGACGCGGAAGGGGCCGGCGAACGCCAGCGGCTTGCAGATACGCCGGTCCATATCGGGCGTCGTGTAGATGTTGTCGATGCCGGAGGTGGCAGGGGCTGCCTGGGCGAAGACAGTCACGCCGGCCTGCTTCACCTCATCCAGCCGGAAGAAGTCGTTGGGGTGGAGGCGGGTGACGATGGCCACGCGCCAGCCCAGCCGCGCCAGAGCGATGCTGGCGTAGTAGACTGATCCACCCGAACAGACAACGGTCTCTCCCTGATATGTGACCTTGTCTTTGGCAAAGTGGCCGATCATGACGACGTCCACGCTGGTGTTAGTCGCTGTCATCATACTCTCCTTGCGTCCTGTAGTTGCGCAGCCATTGTATCATGTTGCAGCGGCGCGCTCAAGCATGCGGGAGAGCAACTAATTGAGTGTAAGCGGCAGGAACAGCATGGTCGGGTTGGCGATGTCGGTCACGATGACCGTGCCGGTCATGCCAAACGAGCCGTGCGGCCTGCAATAATACGCGTAGTCGCCCGCCACGGTGAATGTGTGCTCGTAGACCGAACCGGCAACAGAGGTCGGATTGGCGCTGCAGTTCTGGTCGTCGGGAGAGCAGAACAAGCCATCAGGGTTTCCGGGGACGCCGCTCGTCACCGTGTGCTCACCGGCTGCCCACACCCAGCGCACCGAGCTGCCAATGGGGATGATGACCATATCAGGCGAGAACGTCGCGCCCCCTTCTCCCACGGTTACCGTAACAACACTCGCGCTCTGTAGCATGTTGGTGGGCCGCGCCGCGCTGTCATTGACAGTGCCATCCTCGGTCATGGCGTGCATGTCTGCGCCAGGCGTGGCTGCCAACGTCAGCCGCGAGCCACCCATGAGCGCCAGCGCCACCGTGAGGATGGCGACGCCAACGAACGCTGTCACCTTGCACAATCTGTTCATCCCAAGCTCCCTTGCGCGTCTGCGCTCGCTACCGTGCGCTGATTGCCTTGAATCAATATATAACTGCGATAGTAATGTTATACTCCAAACGACTGGCTGTGTCAAGCGATCTCGGAATCTAGTCCAGCCTGTCGATGAGTGCTGTCAACTCCGCAATCGAGTGCACGGTGTAGGCCGGCGTCTCCTCGGCGCTCTGTGGCGTGCTGCGGCGGCGATCGTTCCCGTGCAGGAAGACAGAGATCACTGTGTCATCTCCCCAGATAGTCTTTGATGGCTCGCTCCAGACCGCGCGCGTCGTTCCAGTCCTGGCGCGTCACGATGCGCCCGTCCATCCCGATCAGAAACGCGTTGTTTGGCAGGCGGCCATAGGTACACCAGAGCGGGTTGTCCATCTCGTCCACGAGCACGGGCATCGTGATCTTTGCTTCCGCAATCGTCTTGGCGGCGACGGCCACCCTTTCCTCGTAGAGCCGGGCTTGGGTAACAGGCGTGCCCCTGGCGTCGCGGCTGAACTGGGCCGGGTTCTGCTCGATTGGGTGCGCTTCTTTAGTGTAGATGGTAATGAAGGAAACCATATCGCTGTATCTCTGATAGAGGTCGTTGTTGCCAGCACACTGCTGGCGGAAGGGCGGTCAAGTAAATGAACCAAAGATCATGATCACCGGCTTCTCAGCCAGCAACGTCGAGAGCGTCCATGCCTTGCCCTTCGTGTCCTTGAGCGTGAAGTCGACGGCCAGTTGCCCGGGCGTCAGCGGCCGCGTGGCAAATGACTGAAACTGGTCGCAGCGGCGCGCCAGAGTGCTGGACGGCTCCAGTCGTGGCGGCGCCGGCGTCGGCGTGAACGTGACCGTTGGCGTCAGCGCTGCTGTGGGCGTTGCCGCCGGCGTGGGGGCCGTGGGCGCGGCCGATCGGCAGGCCGGCAGCATGGCCAGTGCAAGAAGGAGAAGACAGGACGCCAGTCGTCGTCGCGTCATGGAGAGAGCGCACCCCCGCGTCTACATTCTACCACCTCATGTCGCTGCTGGCAACAGGGTGCATCCAATACCCGTTTTTGATTAGGCCCGTTGTGGCAGGCGAACGCGCCGATGAACAGTATTACCGCGTTGGTCTTGGCCCCCTGCACCCGCTAGCTCACCCTATCCCCAGCCGCTCCTGGAAGCGCATCACCTTCATCGTGACGCACTGGGCGCAGATTGTGCGCGCCTGGGATGTGAGCGACCTGCTGGAGGAGAATGCGCTGGAACGAGGGCTTTGGAGTGCTCTGGATAAGCTACGGGCAGTGCGGGATGAGGAAGAGGAGTGGTGAGCAGGGAGTAGGGTGTTCTGCTCACGACCAAATCAGACAAACGGGCCATGAATTCAGGTGAGGGTCTCGTCCTTGCCAGAATCTCTCCGGAGGGAGTATACTGATGACCAGGGAGGAGCAGGATGGCAGAGACCAAAACGCGTCGCCAGTGGACAGCGGAAGAGAAGCCCGGAATAATTCAGGAGGCCCGACAAGCAGATCAGGCGGTGAGCGATGTGTGCCGGTGACACGGCGTCGCCATGCAAGAGACGAGAAGAGCCGGATCCGCACGGTCGTTCGCCAGGCAGAAGAGGTGACCAGCCGTCCGCGGCGCGGCGTTCTGCTGACGTTTGGCCCGCCCCGTGTGACGTACTATCGGTGGACGCAGGGCCGGACAGCGGGGACACTGACCGAGCCGATCATCGTCCGAGCGCGGCATGTGCTTGCGCCGACGCCAGCCGAGGTTGCGGCCGTCTGTCGCTTTGCCTGTGTGCCCCAGAATGGGTTACGAGCGGTTGGCATGGCAGATGGTGGACAATGACGTTGCCTATCTGAAGCGTCATCAGGTCGACGGCTTTTTGACGATCAACAATCCGGCAATACACACTTGTGCATCTGGTGACCGTAATGTATAATGCACTACGTTCGAAAACTCTTCCTATCGCAACCAAAAGGACTACGCTGGCAACGCCATGTCTACCCTCGGAAAGCTTGATAATTTGCCGTCGCTGAGTGAACGTGCCTATGGCGTCATTCAGGATGCCATACTTACGCTCAAAATCCGCCCCGGACAGAGAGTGGCCATCGGCGACCTCGCTGAGCAATTGGGTATTAGCCGTACCCCCGTCCGCGATGCGCTGTTGCTCCTGGAGAAAGAGGGTCTGGTGACGATGATGGCACAGCGCGGAGCCCACGTGGCGACCGTAACAGTGGAGGACGTTCGCGATATCTACGAATTGCGTAGCGTTCTTGAAGGCTACGCTCCCCGCCTCGTCGCCACATCCCTCACCAGCAGTGAGCTCGCCGCGGCACGCGCGGCCCTGCAAGATGCTGCTGACGCCCTGGCCCGTTGCGAGGCTAAACGGGCCAGCGACCTGGGCCACCAATTGCACGAACTCATCGTTCGCAAGGTCGTCAATCGCCGCCTGATCTCCTACCTGAACGACCTCGACATGCACTACACTCGCATTCGCCACTATACGTTGCTCATTCCTGGCCGCATCGAACAATCGCAGGAGGAGCATCAACGCATCCTGGCTGCCCTGGATGCTCACGACCCGTTGGCGGCGGAGCAGGCGATGGAAGCGCACCTGATGTCTGTACACAACGACCTCATGCAACATCAGGAGATCTTCGCAGGCGAGCCAGAGAGCCATGCCGCACGGCTTGGGCGTCACGTCGTGTTATCCTCGTCCTTTCATGATCGTGCTTTGCCGTAGGTTGCGCACTCCCTTCGCGTCGTCTCCACCAGATACTGACGAGTTTTCAGCGAAAGACTCCCGCGCTCTTGACAAATGGCTCTTCATGTGATATACAGCATGTAATATATCGTGTATCATATACCCTGGCAAAGAGCACCACACTCACGCCCATCCCCGCACACTTACGGGAGGCAGTCAGGTCATGCATGTCTGGCCCCATACCCAGCGTCTGGCTGAGTACTCAGCCAGCTTCACGTTCCACGATCTGCCTCAGCGGGCAGTCGAGCTGACCAAGCCGCTCGTCTTGGATACCTTGGGTGCGCTCTTTGCCGCCTGGCCCGACCGCCACCCCGTCGCCCGTCTTCTTGGTGACTATGTGGAGCAGATGGGTGGCGCCCCGGAATGTACGGTCTTAGGCCGTGACTTCAAGGCCCCTGCCGCCAATGCTGCCCTGGTCAATGGGACGATGGGCTATGCGGCGGATATTGAAGGCGGCGGGTTTGCCCGTATGCACGCGGCGGCCGTCTTTGTCCCCACAGTATTGGTTATGGGTGAACGGCAAAACCTCAGCGGCAAGGACGTCATTGCCGCACTGGCTTTGGCCTATGATATCTCCGGCAGGGTCAGCGAAGCCAATCGCACCAGCTCACCTTATCCCCACTCGTTCCACCCTTCGGCTGTCTTTGGTACCTTTGGCGCCGCTGCCGTCGCTGGTTATGCCTTGCATTTGGATGCAGACCGATTCGTCAACTGCTACGGCCTGGCCGGGAACGTTGCCTCCGGGTTGATTGCCTGGGTGGACGACCCGACCGAGCATTCCCGCTCCTATGGCATCGGGGTCGCTGCACACAATGGCGTCAATGCCGGTCTATTGGCCGAGCGCGGCTTCGGCGGCCCGCGTGGCATCTTCGATCCAATGAAGTACAACATCTTTGACGCCTTCTCGGGTGAGGCTCACCTGGAGGAGTTAAGCCGAGATTTGGGGAAAGAGTACTACATCGAGCGGGCCGACGGTTACAAGCAGTATCCCTGCTGTGGCGACATTCACTCTGGGCTTGATGCGCTGCTGGCTATTCTCGCCGAGCAGAATGTGCGCCCCCAGGAGATTGCCCAAATTACCCATATGGTCAAGCCCGGCCGGGCACAAATCATAGACAACAACCCATTGCGTTCCCACTGCTCGCAGTACATTCTGGCCGTCGCAGCGGTCGAGCATCAAATCCGTTGGGATGACTTCCTCCACGACCGGCGGGCTGAACCAGCCATTGGCACCGTTGCTGCCAAAACCCGGCTGATCGCCGCCCCGGAGCTTGAGACATCCCCTGCGGCTGCTCCAGCCATCGTTGAAATCACGACAAATGATGGACGAATCTTCCGTAAGCGCGTCGACTTCGCCAAGGGGCGCAGCCAGAACCCACTGACGCAGGCGGAACTTGAGCAGAAATTCGTCCGCCTGTCTGCGCCTGCGATAGGAGAGCCGCGCTGCGCCGAGATCATGGCTCTCGTCAAACAACTGGATAGCATTGCGAATGTTCGCCAACTTATCGAGCTCATGCATCGCTGACACGACGGCCACCAGAGACACCGGCCACGTGGCTGGCAAGAGAACAGAGGAGGCTTCTCATGGCAACCTTCCAACCCACCGGTATGATCATCCCTATGCTGACCCCATTCCACCAGGATGGCAGCGTGGATGATGAGGGGGTACGACGTCTAGCGCGGCGACTCATGGCAGCAGGTGTGCATGGACTGTTTCCCGTTGGCAGCACCGGTGAATTCTTTGCTCTCACCTGGCAGGAGCGTTGCCGCATCATCGAGATCGTCATCGAAGAGGCAAACGGCCGTGCGCCGGTGTATGCAGGCACAGGAGGGGTCAGCACCCAAGAGGTTGTCGAATTGACGCGGCGCGCCGAGAAGATGGGCGCGGACGCCATCGTGGTCATCACACCCTTTTTCATCTCTCCTAACCAGGATGAGCTCTACGCTCACTATGCGGCCATCTGCGCCAGCACGGCTCTGCCGGTTATCCCTTACAATAATCCCTCTCGCACCGGAGGAGTAAACCTGGAACCATCCACTGTCGCCCGGATGGCTGTCACTCTTCCCAACCTGGTGGGCATCAAGGATTCCAGCGGGAAGCTTCAGCAGACAATCGAGTACATCCGAATGACGCCCCGAACGTTCCGCGTCTTCCAGGGCCGCGATGAGCTAATCCATGAGTCGTTCAAGCATGGCACCATTGGCGCAGTGGCTGCAACGGGAAACGTCGCGCCCGAGGTTGTGATGGACGTCTACGAGGCGCATGTAGCGGGCGATGAGAGTCGAGGGCGTGCTGCCCAGAAAAAACTTACCAGGTTGCGGGATGCACTGGCCCTGGGCACCTTTCCTTCAGTACTCAAAGCGGCCATGGCCCTGATCGGAGAGCCTGTGGGGCCGCCGCGCTTGCCTGTTGCGCCTCTGGCGGAGCCGCAGATGGAGAAGCTGCGAGCCATGCTGGACCAAATCGGACTGCCTGTTCACGCCTAAACGCGTGAGGTCAGGACAAACCAAAACAAGGAGAGAACACCATGAGCATCAAGGTCATCCAGACAGCAAAATGCGCAGCTCCCGTCGGTCCCTACTCCCAGGGAATCATCGCCAACGGCTTTGTCTTCGTGGCCGGTGAGAAGGGGCTCGACCCCAAGACCAACAAGATCGTGTCCGGCGGAATTGCTCCCGAGACACGGCAGTGCTTGATCAACATCCAGAACGTGTTGGCTGAGGCCGGCTGCACCATGGATGATGTGGTATCGAGCACGGTGCACATGGTCAATCTGGTGGACTTCGCGGCCATGAACGTTGTCTATGCCGAGTTCTTCAAGAGGAATCCGCCGGTGCGCACGACGGTTGGCGTCACGTCGCTGCCGGCAGGGGCAGCGGTGGAGATCACGTGCAGCGCGGTTCTGCCCACCGAGTAACGGGTGCTTAAGGCTAATGTCGTTGTTCCTATCGTCCGTTGATGCTCATCATGTTGTCCACCGCCCACAGGTGATCGGACCAAGAGAAGCGATGCTTGAACCCCTAGATGACGCTCTTGCTTTGAGTGATCGAGCCTATGTAGCCATCAGGGAGGCAATCCTCACCCTGAAGATCAGACCAGGCCAGCTTGTGGCTATCGGCGACCTGGCTGACCAATTGAGGATCAGCCGCACCCCTGTGCGAGAGGCCCTCTTGCGGCTTGAGAAGGAAGGGTTGGTCTCGATCAACCCGCGCAAGGGCGCCTATGCTACCTCCATATCCGTTGACGATGTGAAAGAGATATTCGAGCTGCGCATCGTGCTTGAAGCCTACGCAGCGCGGGTGGCGGCCCCCCGTCTGACTGCCGCCGACCATGCGCACTTGAGGAATATCCTGAGCGCATCGGAGGCTGCTTTTCAGGCGGGCGACGAGATTCACGCTGCAGACCTGGGGCGGCAGCTTCATGACCTTCTGGTGCACACGGTGCACAATCGCCGGCTCGTTGCCTATCTCGACAATCTCGACGGTCACTACACACGCCTCAGACGGTTCGCCGTCACGTTGCCCGGCCGATTCGAGCGATCTCATGAACAGCACAAGGCGCTGGTTGCAGCCCTGGAGAGCGGGAATGGTGAGGCAGCCGGGCGGATTATGGAGGATCACCAGGCATCGGTTCGTGATGAGGTCTTGGCGCACATCGATATGTGGATGCCCTATCTGGAAGGGGCTGGGAATGGCAAGGAGGAAGTAGCATGAGGAACACACTCGTAGCAATCCTCTGTTGTCTTGGCCTGTTGTTTTCCATCCTTCTCGCAACTGGCTGTGCTCCTGGAGGAGGAAAGGGAGGGGCCACCTTAACTCAAGACGCCGTGGCTCAAGCATTTGTGGAGCACCTCTTCGCAGGCCGTCTGGATCAAGCCAAGGCCTTGGCGGCCAAGGGCCACGCTGACGAACTCAAGGCAAGCGTTGACGCCTTTGCCCCCTTGCTGGCCACGTATCAGTTCCAGGAAGTTCAGATTGCCTCCTACCGCCCGTGGAGCTTCCAAGGAGACCCAGAAGGCAACAGACGGGTCGAGGTTCGCTATCAGTTCAAGGCCAAGTCCGGGGACGACGAGGTGAAGATCGGATTCTTTGAATTTCGCGTGCTGAACGTGAGCGGGGGATGGGGAGCTGTTGAGATCGTCCTGAAGCGTCCGACCGAATAACCCGTGAGCCATTGAGAGGACGGCCAGGGGAGTATCCGGGTACAGTCGCAGCATAGCCGCTTGCGGGTGTCTCCATGATGGGCGGGCGGCCCTCAACGACGGTGCTGCAGGATAACCTCCAGGGACGGCGCGATCTGGCAGCCTTGAGGGAGGTGATGCGTACAGCGAACAAGATTTGCCGGCGTTTCTGATCGTTGGTACATCTGTCACGGCGCACACAGTTGGGGTTCGTACACTGCTACTCATACTGTCTTGAGAAAAGGAGAAGAAAACCATGTCTGGAGACAAGAAGCTCAGCCGGCGCGATATGCTGCGCATGGCTGCAGCAGCAACCGTTGGCACGCTGGCAGCAGCCTGCGGAGCAGCGGCCACACCCACTCCGGCTCCGACACAGACAGCCAGAGTCATCGAGAAGCCGGTCACCCAGATCGTCAAGGAAACGCAGATCGTCAAGGAAACCCAGGTTGTCAAGGAAGTGGTGACGGCTGTTACGACGCCGCAACCCAAGGGGAACATCGTCATCTCTGTGCTCATCAGTGGCAACCTGCTCACCGAAGCCGATTCCATCGCCGAGGCCCAGCTCTTCACCGTCCATCTGATGGAGAAAAACCTCAAGCTGAACTCGAAGGGCATCATGGCCAAGTATGAACCGTGGCCCGGCGGCGACGACTACAACAGAAAGGTACGCCTGATGACCGCATCTGGCGAGTTGAAGGATGTCGTCATCTGGGGCAACTGGTCAAGTATCGCAGCCTACGCCAGCGACAAGGTGATACTGCCCATCGATGAACTTCTGAAGCTGAAGGGCATCCAGGAAAGCGAGTGGACGCCAGCTTCGATGAAGCTGTGCAAATACGATGCCAAGAGCGCTACGCCCTTTGTTGGGGAGCTCTATGCGTTACCAAACATGGCCAACCCTGGCGCCGCTTTCCTCTTCACCAACGCCGACGTGATCGCTGCGGCCGGCGCGACCCTTCCCAAAGATGGCATGACCTTGATAGACCTGGAGGCCATCGCCACGAAGGCGACCAATCCGGCCAAGGGTATCTTTGGCATGAACATCAACCTGTGGAGCACGACCCATGGCTTGGGCTGAGACTTTGGCTACGTCGCACCCTTTGGCGGCAGAGTCCTGGACGATGCCGGCAAGAAGTGCCTCATCAACTCCGAAGAGTGCGTGGCGGCCTGGAAGTGGATGCGCGATATCCACCATGTCAAGAAGATCGCACCGACTCCTGCCGATATCAAGGCCATGGGCGACTACAAGCAGGGCACGGAAAACGGCAAACTGGCCATCTACAAGATGGGCGCCTGGGGCGCGAGTTGGTTCCTGATGCGGGCCAAGAACGAGAAGCCCAAGATGGAGTTCTGTGTCGCTCCGGACCGGTACGATGTTGGCACCAAGAATGCCCTGCGCGGCAATGATCTGGGGGTCAACTGGTACGGGATCTCTGCCAACGCCAAGAACAAGGCGGAATGCATGGATGTCCTGTATGCCTTCAATGACAAGGCGGCAGGCATCTTCTCGAACCAAGTTGGCATCACGCTACCGATGCCACGGCCCGATGTGCTGAGCGATCCCTCCACAGCCAAGGTGCCGATCATCGCGGCTGCTGCCACCGCTGTGCTCGGCGCTGCCGTCCTTCCGCCAGCGGCCAACGGGCGAAGCGGCGAGATCAACACTCTGCTCGGACAGCGCTTTGGCCCTGTTGACACCGGCGAACAAGTGCCAGACAAGGCATTCCTGGATAAGCTGGCAGCGGAAATCCAGAAGATCCTCGATATGCCCAAGGCCTAGCCTGGTCCATGTGTCATGCTGGGCAGGAGAGCGCAAACCCGGCAAACCTGCCCAGCAGCGTGCGTCCGATGTGCGGGGTGGAGGGGCATCTTCGCAGGGCCCCCCGCCCCGCACGGCTACCTGTGCGCCGTGTGCGCACGAGGAGGCGTTACCATGAGTACGTCAATTATCGCCCATGGCCAGGTCACGCCGGCTCCCAGGCGGCGATTCAAGATGACGAACCAGATGAGGGAGGAGATCGGCGGGCTGATCTGGACCTCTCCCTGGTGGGCCGGCGTTCTGGTGTTCAGCATATACCCCATGATTGCTGGTCTCTACTACTCATTCAATCGAGCCACTTTGACTGGCCTGACTGAGTGGGTGGGTCTACAAAACTACATCGAGATATTGACGAAGGATGACCTCTTTTGGCCGTCCGTTGGGCGTACGTTCTATTACGCCTTCGCTGTGGTGCCGCTAACTATGGCAGCGTCCCTCTTGGCTGCCTCGGTCCTGAATCAGGGAATAGTCGGCCAGAACTTCTTTCGCACGATCTTCTACATACCGACACTGATGCCAACGGTGGGTCTTGTTGTCATCTGGGCCTGGATCCTGAACCCCAAGGTTGGCCTAGTCAACTGGTTCCTCAGCCTGTTTGGCATCCAGGGGCCCACCTGGCTTATGTCGACAACCTGGGCTATGCCGTCGCTGTTTCTGATGGCAGGTTGGGGCGCCTTTGGCGGCAACGCCATGATCATCTATCTGTCGTCCATGCAGAGTGTCCCGAAGGAGCTCTACGAGGCCTGCGAGATAGACGGCGGCAAGCCCTGGGATAAGTTCTTCAATGTTACCATGCCCATGATCTCCCCGGCCATCGTGTTCAATTTGCTGCTGGGGATCATGGGCGCCATGCAGAGCTTCCTCTTCCAATTCCTCGCGCCAGAACCTCCAGGCGGTCCAAACTACGCCACGTACACATTGGGCCTGCACATGTACGTGCGCGGCTTCGAGAATGGCCGCATGGGCTATGCAAGCGCCCTGGCATGGCTCATGTTCGTTATAGTCTTTGTCCTGGTCGCGATCAACTACAAACTGTCCGGACGGTGGAGCGCAATAGGATCGGAGGGATAGGCCATGACACTGCAGTCACTCTTTTCAAACAAACCTGGGGCTCTGCAAGGCAGGGAGACGCGGCACAACTGGCAGGAGCGGCTCAGGCATGTTCCACTGCGCGGGGCCATCTATCTCGTTGCCATCGCTATCGCGATCCTATCGCTCATTCCCGTGCTGTGGACACTGTCAACGTCGCTGAAGATGGGCGGCCAGGTGACAAAGCTGCCGCCAGACTTCATTCCCAACCCCCTATACTGGGCCAACTATTCGGCTGTTTTGAATGGGATGGGTAACGTCCTGCCATTTACGCGCTGGGTGACCAACACGCTAACCATCGTTGGGGCGAATGTCTTCGGCGAGGTCTTCTTCGCTGCCGTTGCCGGCTATGGCTTTGCCCGCTTTCGCTTCCGGCTTCGGGAAGCCTTCATTCTCACCATGTTTGCCAACGCCATCGTGCCGGGCATGATCAAGATGCTGCCGCAATACATGATGTTCGCCTCCTGGCACTGGACGAACACCTATCTCCCGCTGATCATACCGAACTGGTTCGGTGGCATGTTTCTGACGTTCCTGTTCCGGCAGTACTTCCTGACCATCCCGCGCTCGCTGGATGAGTCAGCCAAGATTGACGGCGCCACCAACCTGCAGATCTTCTTCAGAATCATCCTGCCTCTGTCGCGGCCTATCCTGGCTACGGCGGCAGTGATGGTCTACATGTTTAACTGGGACAACTTCCTCGGCCCCTTCATCTATGTGCATTCCATAGAGAAGTACACGCTGGCAGTGGGCCTGCAATTCTTCAGGCAAAGCGGGTATGGGGGCACGACCAAGGAGCCGCTGATGGCCGCCTACACCATCCTGATGGCGGCGCCCGTTATCCTGGCCTTCTTCCTGTTCCAGAGGTACTTCGTGCAGGGCATCCAGTTGTCGGCCTCCAAAGAGTAGCGTCTGTAACGCCGGGCCCTCACAGTGGTCTTCATCGTCGTCGCGGTGCTGCTGGCAATCGCCGTGAGCCTGGCTGTTTCACTTCGGAATTTCCCCTATGATGGGAGGGACGAATACGGGCTGGCAGTGGAAATGATGGCATTGTCCTACGCGAAGCCTGCCAGGGACCCGCAGAAGGTGACACTTGGAAGTCTGCATGCCATGCGGCTCATTCTTGACTATGCCAAAGACGTTGATGAGGCTGTCTCACTGCTGCAGAAGCACAACGTTGATTTCGCTGGAGGTCCGCCTTGCATGACCTGGTCGCTGATTCGTCCGGAAACCGAGCGCCAGTAGAGCGGGACGGGAAAGTGCTGCGGCTTGGCAAACCGCTGCACCAGTGGGAGTGTGTCGTCTTGCGAGATGAGAACAGGTAGGAGAACTGTGCATGAGGATCCTGGCGCGCCTGTTTCGCTTTCTTGCCCCACATTGGAAAACTTTGACCATTGGTGTGATTGTCATCCTGGCCCGCTCGGGCGCGGAACTTGTGCCTCCGCTGGTGCAACGAGACGTCATTGATGGCGTCATACAGGGGCACGACCTGAGCCGGCTGGGTCCCTTGATGGGGGCGTTGGTGGGCGTCTACCTCGTCCTGGCAGTGCTAGGCATCGCAGACAGCTATATCATCCACACTCTGGGAATGCGGGTGATTGTGGATTTCCGGGTGCGCGTGTATGCCTACCTGCAGCGTCTCTCGCTGTCATTCTTTGAGCGTATGCCGACGGGTGAGTTGATGTCGCGAGTTACCAACGACGTCGACGAACTGCAGGCGTTCGTGACGCACGGGTCGGCGCAATTGATTGCCGATGTGCTGCGGCTGGCCGGCACGGCGGCGATTCTGTTCTTGCTGGAGTGGCGCTTGGCCCTGTTACTTCTTGTCCCCATCCCCATATTGGTGACGTCTCTGCTCTACTACAACAAGCGCATCCGGCCAGTCTACCGAATGGCCCGCGATCGTCTGGGTGATATCAATGCCGTGTTACAAGATCGGCTGTCCGGCATTCGCGTCGTCCAGGCTTTTGCCCAAGCGGAGCGCGAACTCAAGTTTTTCACGGACGTCAATGAACGGTATTACGCGGCCCAGGTAGCCGGAATCCGTTATTGGTCCATTTTGTTCCCGAGCCTGAACTTCGTTGTCATGATGGGCCCAATCCTCATCATGGGTGCAGGAGCGCTGATGGTGGTGCAGGGTGAGCTTTCGCTGGGTACGCTGGTAGCCTTTCTCGCCTACGCGGTGTCATTCTACGACCCTGTTCGCCGGCTCACTGACATTGACAACGTTTTCCAGAGGGCGATCGCCGCCGCTGCTCGGGTCTTCGAGCTGCTCGACGCAGAGCCGGACATTGCGGACGCACCGAACGCGATCGAGCCGCAAAGGATCACGGGTGCTGTCACCTTCGAGCATGTGTCGTTCGCTTACAGCGCTGGCGAGGAAGTGTTACACGACATTACGTTCCACATGGGCCCAGGCGAGATGGTGGCGCTGGTCGGGCCGAGCGGCGCTGGCAAGACGAGCATTGCCAGTCTGCTCTGCCGGTTCTACGACCCGGGGAAAGGAAAAGTGCTTATTGATAATCATGACCTGCGTACAGTGAAGCTACGGTGGCTTCGCACCCAGATGGCGGCTGTCTTGCAGGATACCTTCCTCTTCAATACAACGGTGCGGGAAAACCTGCTCTACGCTAAGCCGGATGCTACGGACGAGGAGTTGATCGCGGCAGCCAAAGTGGCGTATGCCCATGATTTCATCATGGAGATGCCCAAAGGGTATGAGACCGAGATAGGCGAGAGAGGTGTGCGACTAAGCGGAGGTCAGAAGCAGCGTCTGGCGCTGGCGCGCGCCATACTTGCCGATCCCAGGATTCTCATTCTCGACGAGGCCACCTCTTCGGTAGACGCAGAGGCAGAGTACCTCATCCAGCAGGCACTGGAAGAGGTGCTCAAAGGACGCAGCGCCCTGGTCATCGCCCATCGCCTGAGCACCGTCCGGCGGGCCGACAAAATCATTGCGCTGGAAGACGGTCATATCAGAGAAGTGGGCAGCCACGAAGAGCTGAGGCAGGCGGGCGGACTCTACAGCCAGCTCTATCGCAGGCAGTTGGGACCGGATCCGATTCCTGAATCGCAAACTTCATCTGGAGACGCAGCCGGACAGTCCATCGTCAGAATTTGTGGGTGATGAAACATCGTCTACAAGCTGTTTTCGGCGCCAAAATGGGTGGTCCAGAACGTTTTCAGGCTCAGATACATGCTCTGATGGGGAGCCAGCATTCGGCGTCGCCGGAATACGGACTTTTCGGCTACATTTCTAGCAGCTTGTCGGAGAGAGTTGTCTCACCGCAGAGACGCAGAGTACGCAGAGGTTTTGATGGTTTTCTGTGCTCTTTCTCGGCGATGCCCGATACAGCGGGGCAGGCTCTCTCTGCGTCTCTGCGCTAGAAATGACCTCCGGCATTGGCTCTCCGACAGGCTGCTAGAACGCCTTCGCCGACGAAGTGACTAAGATGCAGGTTGACCTGCCAGACGGAGGGTGTTGAACAATGGTGGTTCCCGCGTAGTATAGCCCCTCGTGGGCGTCGAAAGCCCCGAATGCGGCCAATTCGACAGCCACAAGGGCCGATGCTACACGTTTCGGCGCCTTGTTCAGCACCCTCGCCAGACGGGATGGGCCGTGTGGCCGAGGCGGTGCAACTGACGGCGCGCGGCTAGCGGCATGCCTGCCGCTACGATGGGCACACGGTGGACCTGGCGCTGCCGCTGCAGCAGTGGGAGTGTGTCGTCTTGTACGACGGGCACTCGGCGAGGCGTTGCGGGAACTCAGGCGTGATGCAGTGCAGCGAAAATGTCAGGGCAAGGGAGCGGGTAAACAATGGCTGGTGAGATACTCTACATCCACCCTTCGAAGATCGCCGTCGCGACTAAGGATTATTCCCAGATCGGAGTAGCCAGCCCATACGCGCTCATGCCCGTTGGCGTCATCGGTCTGGTGAACCTGCTGCGGGGGGCTGGCTTTGATGTGCAAGGGTTGAACTATCCGATCGAGGTCATCATTGATCGTTCTTTTGATCTGAAGAACTGGCTCAGGGCCCGTTCTGATGCCCGTCTGATCCTTATTGATCTGCACTGGTACGAGCACACTTTCGGCGCGTTCGATGTTGCCAGCCTTTGCAAGGCGACTCTGCCGCAGGCCTACATCGCCATGGGAGGCTTGACCGCTTCGATCTATGCCAAGGAGCTTCTGCGTCACTTCCGCGAGGTTGACTACGTCATCCAGGGCGATGCGGAGGAGCCACTGCTGGCGCTGGCGCGCTTGGTCTGCCGGGGCGAAGGTGATCTAGCCAACATCCCTAATCTGGGCTACCGGGACCACCGCGCGGTGAGACTGAACAAGCGCACCTACTGTGCCACGGCCGACGATCTGGACCGCCTGGACTTTGTGGACCTGTCGTTCTTGAGCCACGAGCGTGACTACGCTGAGATGCAGTATGCGAGTTCGGAGTGGGAGTCATCTGACCGGCGTGGGCACTGGCTGTGCAACGGGCGGGGCTGCTTCTACAACTGCGCCTTCTGCGGTGGCGGCGCCAACGTGCATCGCTCAATTGCCGGGCGGCAGGGTATCATCGCACGCTCGCCCGAGGTTGTCGTGCACGATATGGAACGCCTCGCCGAGCGGGGTGTTCAACAAATATCCCCCACCCTCGATCCGGCTATTATGGGTGAGGCCTACTGGCGAGCGCTTTTCAGCAGGATGCGCGAACACCGGGTGCGCATGGGCCTCAACATCGAGCATTTCCAGTTGCCCAGCATGGAGTTCTTCACTGCCTTCCTGGAGTCAGCCGATCTGGATCATTCGGAACTGGTTTTCTCGCCACTCTCTGGCTCGGAGCGCGTGCGCGCTCTCAACGGCAAGACCTATTCGAATCAAGCCTTGCTTGAGGCGCTCAGCTTCCTTGCGGCGCACGAGGTTCCTGTGTACATCTACTTCTCGCTCAACCTGCCGGGAGAAACGATGCGTACTCTCGACGAGACCCTGACCCTGGCTCGCCGAATCTGCGATCTCTATCCACCGCGGAAACTGCGGATGGCCAACATGTGCCACACGGTGGATCCAGCGTCACCGCTGGCTCAGCGACCTCGCGAGTACCAGGTCAGGGTGCAGTTCGATTCCTTGCTGGACTACTATGAGTATTGCCGGCAAACGCCGACGATTCAGCAGGGCGTCAGACTGGAAGCGTGGCGGGGTTTCCGTGCCCTGGACTATCAGGCGCAACCGCTGGACCTCATGGCGCAACGCTGGGATCAATTCTGCAAGGGTCAGGCTGCGACCTGCAATCCTGTGCTGCGGGCATGGTAGCCTCGCAAGCAGCGGGTAGAGGCGTGGATGGTGGAGACACGCTATCCTGGGCTGCCTATGTACCGGCGCACCCGACTGGGGATCTTATGAACACGCAGTCACGATTGACCAGATGGGATCAGAAGGTCAGGCCGTTTATAGCAGATGGACGAATGCAATGAGTGAGGCTGATGAAAAAGGGCATCTATGTGGACCGGCTGCCGGGAGGATTCTCGGAGGAGGGCTTTGCCCTCGCCACGGATGCCGGGTTTGACGGCATCGAGTTAGAAACGCTATTCGATGATGACTCTCGCCGCCGGGCAGCGCAGCTTGCCGTCCGCTACGGGCTAAGCGTTCCCAGCATTGTTAACATGCGGCACTGGCAGTGGCCTCTCTCCGATCCTGATGCCAACGTGCGGCGCCAGGGCTTCGAGGCAGTGCTGGCCTCGATTGAGACGGCTGTTGCTGTCGGCGCCGACACGGTGCTGCTGGTGCCTGCTATTGTGACACAGGACGTCTCTTATCGTGAGGCATGGACACGGTCTCAGGGGGAGATCGCTCAGCTTGTCAAGGTTGCTGAGGAGAAGAAGATCACGATTGCCTTGGAGAACGTGTTCAGTAACCGCTTTCTCTTCAGTCCGCTGGAGTTCGCTGACTATATTGACCAGTTTCGCAGTTCTGCCGTGGCGGCCTACTTTGATGTGGGCAACGTCTGCTTCTATGGCTTCGCGCGCGATTGGATCGCCACACTTGGAGCGCGCATCCGCCGGGTGCACGTCAAGGGCTTCGACGAGCGCACACGGCAGATCACTCTGTCGCTCTTAGACGGCACGCTCAACTGGCCGGCCATCATGTCTGCTTTGCGCAACACAGGCTACGACGGATGGCTCATCGCCGAGCCGCCGCCCAAGGGCCCGCGCGGTTCCGATGCGCCGCATGAGTCCATCTACGCGCTCAGCAAAGAGATGCACAGAATTATCGTGGGGTTGAGCGCGTAGCACGGCAAAGCGCCCCCTGACGCGTGTAGAGGAGAGTGTATGTGAAAAAAGTCAAGTACGCGATCGTCGGCTGTGGGTCTGTGTCGGGGAACCGCTACTTTCCCAACGTGCGCTCCATCGAGCGTGGGCAGTTGGCGGCCGTGTGCGACAACGTCATCGAGCGCGCCCGGCCGCGCGCTGAAGAGTTCGGCGTCCCATGCTTCACAGACGTTGACGAACTGCTGGCCCAGGGCGACTTTGACCTGCTGGTCAACCTCACGCACGAGCAGATGCACTTCGATCTGAACCTGCGCGCATTGCAGGCAGGGAAACACGTCTACACTCAGAAGCCGATGGCAACCACCGTGGTCGAGGCGACGGCGCTTATCGACGAGGCTGCCAGGCGCAACCTCAAGCTGGTGGCAGAAGAAGTGCGTCCTATCTTCCTGGTCAACCGGACCATTCGCAAGCTCATTGACGATGGAGTCATCGGAAAGGTGGTCTGGGCCAGAGCGACCTGTACCCATTGGGGGCCCGCCATCATTGACAACTGGCCCACCGATCCAACCGGCAAGTACAAAAAGGGCGCGGGCCCCCTGCGTGATCCGGGGGTTGAACGGTTGCACCTGCTCACCTCGCTCTTGGGGCCTGCCCGCCGGGTCTCGGCCATGTCGGGCATCAACCAACCAGAGGTTGTCGTGCGCGGGGGGCCCAACATGGGCATGCGCATAAAAGTCGAGGAAGACGACATTACATTGCTTACCCTCGACTTCGGCAACGCTGTCTTTGCTATGATCGACACGGCCTGGGTCAACACAAGGGCGACCCTGACGCCGCCGCTGGAGATTTACGGGCAGAAGGGCGTCATTACCCATATGAGCGGGCCCAGCCGTGAGCCAGGGCAGATGGACTTTGACCTGCGTCTCTATCGTGACGAGCCTGCGCTCGGTGTGCGCGGCTGGACCGAAGTTATGCCCATACCGCCTCTGAAGCCAGATCCCAGCGTTGCTATCGCCGGCCTGGTTCATGCAATTGACTGCATCCTCGATGACAAAAAGCCTATCCCTGGCGGTGAACATGCGCGCCACTGCATCGAGATTATAGAAAAGGCGTTTATCGCTGCTCGCATGGGAATGACGCAAGACATCGAGACAACATTCTAGAGTACAAGGCTGCCGGTTGCTTGAGATCGCCGGGGCGGCCGGACTCCGAGAGGCAACAAGATGCCGTTTGTTCGAGTACACGACTACGACATGTACTACGAGGACCAGGGGCAGGGGGAGCCGCTGTTGCTGGTGCATGGGGGCATGGGCTCCAGCAAGGCCTTTGCCCCGTACATGCAGGTGTACGCCCGGCGCTATCGTGTCATCGTGCCCGAGCGCAAGGGGCATGGGCGCTCTACGGGGATAGCTGACTTCCCACCCGACTTCCTGCGCCGCGACGCGTTGCACCTGGCTGATTTCATCAGCGGCCTGGGGCTGAAGCAGGTGCGGTTTTTCGGGCACAGCGACGGCGGCTCGATCGGCCTTCATCTGGCAATTGAGCGGCCTAACGTGGTGCGGGCGATGGTGCTTCTGGCGGCCCATTCCCATGCCGAGACAAAGACGCTGCAGGGCCTGCGCCTTGGTCATGAGGCCGGTTGTACGCCAGAACGGCGAGCGCAGAGTGATCCCAAGCAGTACGACCTGACCATGGCCTGGTTCAGGCACTGGCTGAACCCCGCTGGCGGCACGATAGATGTGCGCGGGACAATGGCGCACATCTGCTGCCCCACCTTGGTGATCCAGGGGATGGAGGACGCGTACGCCACGCAGGCGCACGCCGAGGACATCGCCCGCGCCATTCCTGGGGCGGAGCTTTGGCTGATACCCGGCGGAAGCCACTCGCCGCGAGAGGCTCGTGAAGAGCAGTTTGACCAGCGCGTGCTCGAGTTCCTATCAAAGCACTAGGACGTCAGGCAGCAGCGGGGGGGCGCTCTGTCAATCAAGGTGAGAACATCAGGATCTTCTTTGCGGCAGCTCACGCATTCGGCCGCATGGATAGCAGGGGATAGTCACATGACCGACCATGCTTGATATAGTCGCCAAACCAGACTGGGAAGGGCTACTGCGCAACCTGCGGCGAGAAGGGACTCCGCAGCGGGTCTACCACATGGAGCTTTTTCTCGACGTGGAGGTGCGTGAGGCGCTGCAGGAGCGTTTCGGGTTGGCCGATGGCTTGGACCGCGCCGATCCGTACTACGCACACAAGGCGCTCATCGCCCTGTACCGCTTCCTGGGCTACGACATGCTGCGGCCGCCCGTGGGAGGCCTGAGCATCTCTGCTCTGCACAAAGCGGTGGCAGATACCGCGGTATTGCCCAAGGCAGGCGGCCGCGGCTTCCGCGACGATGCCCACGGGCCAATCGCATCGTGGCAAGACTTTGAGCGCTACCCCTGGCCCGATCCAGCCAGGTTCGACACTCGGGTGCTGGAGTGGTACGCGGCCAACACGCCTGACGACATGTGCCTGGCAGGCAGTTGCCACCAGGTGTTCGACTACACGTGTGCCCTCATGGGTTTGCAGGGGCTATGCTTTGCGCTGTATGAGCAGCCGGATCTGGTTGATGCGGTCATCGAGCGGGTGGGCAGCCTCCTGTTGGCGGCCGCTCAGGTTTATCTGCAGTGCGATCGCGTCAAGGCGCTCTTTGACGGTGACGATCTGGGACACCGTACGGCCACCCTGGTCAGCCCAAAGGTACTGATAGACAAGGTTTTGCCCTGGCACAAGAAGATTGCTGCTCTGGCCCACGAGCACGGCGCCCTGTACCTGCTGCACTCCTGCGGCAACATCGCAGCCATCATGCCGGCGCTGATCGAGGATGTGCAGATTGACGGACGGCACTCGTTCGAGGATGCCATCGAGCCGGTGACGGAGGCCAAGCGGCGCTGGGGCGACCGCCTGGCGCTCATCGGCGGCCTCGATGTGGATTTTCTGACCAGGGCCACGCCGCAGCAGGTGCGGCAGCGGGTGCGCGAGACTTTAGATGTGTGCATGCCAGGCGGCGGCTACTGCCTGGGCAGCGGCAACAGCGTGACCAACTACATTCCGTTGCACAATTATCTGGCCATGGTGGACGAAGGCCGGCGCTACACGGCATAATCAAGTAACATTCGGAGGCGAGATACGATGACGGCAATGACGTCCAAAGACCGACTCCTGGCCGCTATCAGACATAAAGAGGCAGATCGAGTGCCGGTGGCTCCGCGCATGCACCTGTGGGCAGCAGAGCAGTACAAGTCATACGATTGGCCCATGCAATTGCGGCTCTTCGGGGAGTTCGGCTGCGACGCGCTGGTGGATGTGGACTACAATCTGCCCTCCTATGTGCCCTACGTCTTCTCCGGCGACTACCGGGATCTGGACCGGGTCTCCGTGGACTTGACGATCGAGAACAATGGCGAGGCCAACCTGATCAAGCGTCGCTTTCACACGCCCGCCGGCGACCTCACCGACCAGATTCTGCAAGGGCATCCCTGGAGCGGGCACGGCATCAGCCCCAGTCCAACCGTCCAGGAGCCGCTGGTCAAGAGTCTCAAGGACGTGGAGAAGATACCCTTCATCTTGCCCGACCCGGATACCTGCAGGAGCAATGTGTGGCCGGAGATCATCAAGATCATCGGCAACCGGGGGCTGCTACAGGTGCACCCACGCGGCATGCTCAGCGGCATGACCGCCTTCCTGGGCATGTCTGAGTGCATGATGGCCTTCTATGATGATCGTGAGATGTTCGACAGCTTGCTGCGGGTCTTGGCCGAGCACTACCAGAAGATGACGCGGCGCATCCTGGAATGGGGCGCGGAGATTGTCTTCAGCAGTTGGCACAACTTCGGCGTCAGTTCCGGCTGGTCGCCCCATATCTTCCGTGAGGCATTCATGCCGGTGATCAAGGACCACATAGACCTGGTGCACTCCTACGGCGCGCTCTACAACTACTTTGACAATGGCAAGGTCATGCCCATCATCGAGGACATCGGCAGCCTGGGCCCGGACATCATCTCGTCCCTGTGCCCGCCCACGGTGGGCGACGTCGATCTGGCACAGGTGAAACAACTGATCGGTGACCGTGTCTGTCTACACGGCAATGTGGATGCCATCCTGGTCGTGCAGCAAGGCACGCCGGCGCAGGTCCGAGACGCCGTGCGCGAGGCCATCCGCATTGGCGCGCCGGGTGGAGGGTTCATCCTGGGCAACAGCGACGCCTTCTTCATGGACACGCCGCGCCAGAACATCGAGGCGTTCTTCGCCGCAGCAAAGGAATTCGGCGCCTATCCGATCAAACTGTAGGGACGGTTTCAGCGCGGAGGCGCCGTACACGGCTATGGTGCACCTTATGCACCGATGTTCAGCCACACAACTGCCTTCCGCAAGCCTGGTGGCCTGTAGGAAGGCGGAAAATAACCAAGGGAGGAACAAGCAATGCCACCGAAATTGGGGTTGTACAGCATCACGTACGCCGGTATGTGGTACGACGGACCGGCGCTCAGCCTGAAGGAGTTCATGGATCGGGCCAAGAAGCACGGCGTCGAGGGTGTGGAGTTCGACTGCCGCGCTCCACACGCCGTGCCCTACCTGCTGAAGCCACGCGACCGCAAGGAGCTGGTGGACCACGCGACCAAACTGGGCCTGAATATCTGCGCCCTGGCCGCCAACAATGATTTCTCCAGTCCCGTCACCGAGCATCGCGAAGCCAACATCCAGATGGTCGTCGAGATGATCCACCTGTGCAAGGACCTGGGCGCACCCGTCCTGCGCATCTTCACCGCCTGGATGGGCAGCAGCAAGCGTGATGGCATGGGCACTTACGAGATCTCTCGCCCCGGCTACGAGCGTGCTTTCCCCGACACCACGTTCACGGAGCGCTATCAATACTGCCTGGATGCCTTCAAGATCATCACCAAGTTCGCCGAAGACGATGGCGTGATTCTGGCGTTGCAAAACCACCCCCCGGTTGTCCGCAATAGCGCCGACTGCATGACGATGGCGGATGAGGTGAACTCCCCTAACTTCTGCCTGTCCTTCGACATCTCAGGCGAGAGGGCGTGGCAGAGCAGCGAATGGGTGCTGAACCAGGCGCATGTCATCGGCAAGCGCTGGGTGCACAGCCACTATGGCGGCGACTTCAAGCGTAACCCCGACGGCAAGCTCGTGCGTGTGCCCTTGGGGCGTCCGCTGAGCCCCGGCGGCGACACGAACGATGAGGCGTGGGTGCAGAGCATGTTCGAGAACAACTTCGGCGGATTTGTCAACTATGAAGGCTGCACGCCCACCTACACGTCCAAGGGGCGGTTGAACCCCATCGAAGTGATGGAAAAGCGCACTGACCTGGCGCTCGACTACATGCGGCAACTTTTCACCAAATACGGCTCGAAAAAGTGAGGATGATGAGTCATGGAAAAGGTTAAGTATGCTGTTGTGGGCTGCGGCTCTGTTTCCTGGAACCGCTACTGGCCCCGCGTGCCCGACATCACCCGAGGGCAGCTCGTAGCGACCTGCGATGCGTCCGAAGAGCGGGCAAAGCGGCCAGCCGACATGTACAAGGTACCCTACTTTACAAACGTTGACGAGATGCTGGAAAAAGTGGACTTCGACCTCCTGGTCAACCTGACCAACGATCAGGTGCACTATCCCCTGAGTCTCAAGGGTTTGCAGGCCGGCAAGCACGTCTACACGCAAAAGCCGATGACGGTGACTGTTGAGCAGGCCACCACGTTGATCGAGGAGGCAGCCAGGCGCAAGCTTAAGCTCGTCTCCGAGGAAGCAGCGGCCCTCTTCCTGCTCTATCGTACGATGCGCAAGCTCCTGGATGAGGGCGTGCTGGGCAAAGTGGTGTGGGCGCGTGCAACCTGCACGCATTGGGGGCCGGCGACGATAGACAACTGGCCGACCGACCCGGCCTGGTTCTACGCCAAGGGCGGCGGGCCGCTACGCGATGTCGGCATCGAGCGCCTGCATGCCCTGACCTATCTCCTTGGCCCCTGCAAGCGCGTGTCGGCCATGTCTGGCATTAACCAGCCAGAGGTGGTCGTGCGTGGCGGGCCCAACAAAGGCAAGCTGGTCAAGGTCGAGGAAGACGATGTGACGCTGTTGACGCTTGACTTCGGAGATTCGACCTTTGCCATGCTCGACGCAGTCTGGGTCAACCAGCGTGCGACCTTGACGCCATCCTTGGAGATCTACGGCCAGAAAGGCGTCATGACGATCATGAAGGGGGCGGGCCGCGACCCAGGGCAGCGCGACTTCGATCTGCGGCTCTACCGTGACGAGCCGGGGCTGGGGGTGCGGGGATGGACGCAAGTCGAGGCCATCCCGCCGCTCACGCCGGAGCCGAGCGTCGCCATCACCGGGCTTGTCCACGCCATTGACTGCATTCTGGATGACAAGAAGCCCATCCTGAGCGGAGAACACGCTCGCCACTGCATCGAGATCATGGAGAAGTCATACCTGGCTGCCCGCACCGGCACGATTCAGACAATCGTTCATACCTTCTAGCGCCATCGTTTGCACTGTCATAGAGGCGGGCCGGACCGGCCTCATAGAGACGGGACCGGCCCGTTGCTATCCCCAGATAGAGGAACAATAGATGAACGTAATCGGCTCTTACACCCAGAAGATGGCCGCCTTCGCGGCCGGCTACCGCTACGAAGACCTCCCTGCGGAGGCCGTCGCTTTGGCGCGCAAGATAGTTCTCGATACTATCGGCGCTATCCTCCTTGGATCTCGGCCTGACTACAAGTCGGTTTGGGTTCTGGGCGACCTGGCTCGTGAGGAGGGGGGACCAGCCCAGTGCACCGTTTTCGGGCGTGACTTCAAGACGCCGCTCCTGGCTGCCAGCCTCGCCAACGGCACCATGGGTTACTCCGCCGATGCCGAGGGTGCCGGCGCGGCCCGCATGCATGCGGCCGCCGTCTTTGTTCCCACGGTGCTCACCGTGGGCGAGTACACCCATGCCTCCGGCAAGGAGATGATTGCGGCCCTCGCTCTGGCCTACGACGTGGCCTGCCGTATCTCCGACGCGGCCGATTCAGGTGTCCCTTACGTCCATTCCTTCCACCCTTCTGCCGTCTTTGGTCACTTCGGCGCCGCCGCGGGCGCGGGGTACCTCTTCAAGCTGGAAGAGATGCAATGGGTCAATGCGCTGGGCCTGGCGGGCATCAACGCTACCGGCATGATTGCCTGGCTGGACGACCCGACTGAGGACTCCCGCGGCTTCGTCATCGGCGTGGCGGCGCAGAGTGGAACCCGGGCTGCGCTGCTGGCTAAGAAGGGAATGGGCGGCCCGGTCCGCATCCTGGACGACACCAAGTACACGATCTACGACGCCTACTCAGACGCGATGCACCTGGAAAAGTTGACGGAAGGGATGGGCGCCAGATTCCGCATCCTGGAGGCGGTGGACTTCAAGCTCTATCCCTGCTGCGGCGACATCCACAGCGGCCTCGACGCCCTCCTGTCCATCCGTGAGCAACATCACCTCCAGGCAGACGACATTGTCAGCGTCACCCATTGGGTCAGGCCCTTGCGCCATAAGGTGATAGATAACAACCCCCTCAAGTCTCACAACGCGCAATACATCATGGCGGTGGCGGCCGTGAATGGGGGAATAGATCCCAACGACATCCTGACGGATCGGAGGTCCGATGCGCGCATTGCGCAACTGTACTCCCAGACCCGCCTGCTCCCTGAGCCGCTTCTGAGTGAGATTCCCTACGGCGCGCCGGCCATCGTAGAAGTGCGGACGCGCGATGGGCGAACCTTCAAGGAGCGGGTCATCGATCGCAAGGGGACTGCTCAGAATCCCTTCACGGACGAGGAGTTGCGAGAGAAGTTCCTGCGCTGGGCAACGACGCGCATCAGTGAGGCCCAGGCTCGGCGCATCATCGAATTGACCGGTTGTCTGGAGGAACTGGAGGATGTGGGCGAGTTGGTGGGTTTGCTCGCTGCCTGAGTCTATGAATATGAGCGATGCAAGGGGGGTTCACATGGCACTTACTGCCGACTCAAGGCTTGAAGACCTGCTGGCGACGACAAGAGGTAGAGCGATCTTGGCCAGACACCTGCCGGGTATCCTTGAAGATCCCAACTTGGCCAGTGTTAGGCGAATGACCTTAAAGATCTTTGCTGCCCATCGCCCGGTCCTGGCAGCGGAGAAACTGAAAGCGATTCTCGACGACCTGCGCCGGCCGGTTGGAGAGGTCATGCCGGCCGTTCTGGCCAACAAATCCCTGGACGAGATAGACAACGCTAGTTACCGAGCCGCTCCCGGGCCGATGGCTGGCGAGCCCGAGCCGATCGAACTGCGGGAGGGCATAGTCGACCACCCTGATGGGCTGGCCGCCCTGTCCCTAGACGGGGCATGGCTGATGGCTGCTGGGGGGGGCGAGGATGCCAGGCTTGCCGGTGTCTGGCCAGATGCGATCGCGGCGCGGGTCCCCGGTAGCGTTCACACGGCTCTCGTCGAGGCTGGCGTGATCCCAGACCCCACGTTCGGAGTCAACCAGAAGATCGCCCGACGTGAAAGCTACAAGACATGGTGGCTGAAGCGTACCTTCCGGCGCCCGCAGCACAGCCAAGGCGAGAAGCTCATCTTCGGGGGCGTGTGCAATAGATGCACGGTGTGGCTCAATGGGTATGAGCTTGGCCGGCACGAGGGGATGTTCGGCGGCCCCAGTTTTGACGTGGCCGATATGCTGCGCGAGGAAAACTCCCTCGTCCTGCGCCTGGATCCTACCCCCTTCGAGGGGCGTGACCTGACAGAGCATCATACCAATCCCGAGAACAACTTCAGTTGGCGGCGGACCGTCGTGTTCAACAATGTCTACGGCTGGCATTACTCGAATCTTCCCTCTTTGGGCATCTGGCGGCCGGTGAAGATCGAGGGAGCAACTGCGGTGTCGATCCGGGACCCATTTGCCGCGACCAAAGATCCCAAGAAGGGCATCGTTGATCTGGCGTTACGCCTCGAGGGCCAGGTGGGCAACCTGGCAGGCACACTCCGGGGTAGCATCGAGCCGGAGAACTTCTCCGGCAGTTCGCACTACTTTGAGAAAGCAGTGCACGCAGACCAGGCCTCACTCGGTTTGCACCTGCGCTTTGTGGTACCTGATCCACACCTGTGGTGGCCAGTGGACCTGGGCGCGCCAAACCTCTACAGGCTCAGGCTTTCCTTCACGCCTGCACATGGTGAACAGGTGGACTGCAAAGAGCTCACCTTCGGCATACGGACCATCGAGATGACCCCCTTGCCGGACGGGCCCAGGCCAGACAAGTACAATTGGACTTTCGTGATCAACGGCGACCCCCATTTCATCAAGGGGACCGGCTGGTGTACGATGGACCCGCTGATGGATTTCTCTCGGGAACGCTGCGACCGCTTCCTGACCCTGGCAGCCATGCAGCACGTGCAGATGCTGCGGGCATGGGGCAGCGGCATGCCGGAGACCGATGAGTTCTACGATCTTTGCAACCGCAAGGGCATCATGGTGTTACAGGAGTGGCCGACAGCCTGGGACAGCCACCTGGACCAGCCCTACGAACTGCTCGAGCAGACGGTCCGCCTCAACACGCTACGCCTGCGCAACAACCCCTGCCTGGCGATGTGGGGTGCGGGCAACGAGTCGTCCAACCCGTTTGGGGAAGCCATCGACATGATGGGGCGTTTGAGCATCGAACTGGACGGCACGCGCCCGTTCCACTGCGGTGAGCCCTGGGGTGGGAGCTTCCATGACTACGCTTGCTACTGGGGCAGGAGGCATCTTGACCACAACCTGAACATGACCGCCGACTTCTTCGGCGAGTTTGGCTTGGCTTCCATGCCCATGTACGAGTCTGTGCAGCGCTACCTGCCGCACGACGAGAAGCAGCTTTGGCCACCGCCGCCCGACGGCAGCTTTGCCTATCACACGCCTATTTTCAACACCAGCGACGATGTGTCCCGGCTGACCCAATTAGCGCGCTACTTCATGCCCAAGGATTGCTCGATGGCGGAGTTTACAGTTGGGTCGCAGCTTGCGCAGGCCGTCGGGGTGCGCCATCCGCTGGAACTGGCGAGGACGCGTTGGCCGGAGTGCTCCGGCGCCCTATACTACAAAATGAACGACAACTTCCCTGCGGCGTCCTGGTCCTGCGCTGACTGGTACGGTGCGCCCAAGATCGGCCACTACTTCTTCCAGGACGCCTTTGCTCCGCTCCATGCCTGTGTCATCTTCTCGACGGTGAACATGGGCGGGACTCCAGCCGAGCTGCCCGTCTTCCTACTAGACGATGCGGATGCTCTCCAGAACTCACCCTGGCAGGTGGTCGTGCGGGCCTTCGACAGCCAACTCAAGCTGATCAAGCGCGCCGACTACAGCGGCCAGGGTGCGACAGGCAGCCCGTTGCGGCTGGGCAGCTTCGACTTGACATACCAGGAAACGGACAGCACGCCTCTGCTAATCGTGGCCGAAGTCAGCAAAGGCGGCCTGCTCGCTGATCGCACGTTCTACTGGACCAACTACGAGTCAGATAAGGGCTGCCTCTTCCGGCTGCCCAGGACCCGACTGTCGTTTACGGTGAAGGGCCCGGAGATCACCGTCAAGAACGTGGGCGAGCTTCCGGCAGTTGCTGTCAACGTGGCGCAGCCCGGGCATCTCGACACTTTCCTGGTTTCCGACAACTACTTCTGGTTGGATGCGGGCGAAGAGAAGACCGTCGCAGCCAGCAGCCCAGATGTCCTGACGGTGAGCGCTTGGAACGCCGCGTAATGGAGGATCAGTCCTGCTTGTGCAGCGATCAAAGATCAGTCTCACGCAGGAGGCATGTACGTCATGGGGAAGAAGGCAGAAAGGCTTGAGTGATTCCAAGACCGTGCTCTGAGCATGTATATCTTCTGGAACATGGACTGCCAGCTCGGGATGGTCAACAGCCATTCCATGGTGGGCGCCTCCCGGGATTACCTGCACCGCTATATCAGCGAGCTGCCCAAGACCTTCAATCCCAAGCGCTTCCACGCCGAATGGTACGTTCGCCTGGCCAAGGTCGCGGGCGTCAAGTACCTCACCTTCACGGCAGACATTTCAAGATAGTCGCAGCCTGACGACCACGGAACACACAGAACACACGGAAAGGCCCTGGGCGGGCTTGCCGGGGCAATTCGGCGCAGACTAGACCCTAATGCGCTCAGCCGCAGCTTTTTTCTGTGTGTTCCGTGTGTTCTGTGGTTCACATAACGTTATCTTGAATTGTCTGCCTTCACGGACGAGGAGTTGCGAGAGAAGTTCCTGCGCTGGGCAGCGACGCGCATCAAGGAGGCCCAGGCTCGGCGCATCGTCGAATTGACCGGTTGTCTAGAGGAACTGGAGGATGTGGGCGAGTTGGTCGGTTTGCTCGCAGCCTGAGTCTATGGAGGGCACGTGAACAATCGGGAACGCATGTTGGCGACCCTGGCGGGGGAGATCCTGGACTACGTCCCGGCCTGGCCCTTTGGCTTCTTCAACGCCGCCACAATTCGCCGCCTGGTGCCGGCCGAGTACCTGGTGCCCGATCTGGGAACCTGGCCTGAGGACGGCGCCTATGGCTTTGCCGCCCAGACGTCTGCTGAATTGGACAAGATCATCACCTACAACCGGTACATAGACCGCATCGCTACGGCGGCAGGCCGCGGCGCTAACCGCGCCTTTGGCCACGCCGGGCCGGGCGAGTTCAACGCGCGGGTAATAGAGAAGAACGATGACTACCGCGTCATTCAATATGAGTCCGGCGCCAGGGCCAAGATCCAGTGGTCTCCCCACTTCTATCACCTCGTCGACATGCCGGTAAAGACGATGGAGGACGCCGAGGCGATCTGCCTGCCTGATCCGGAGCAACCGGAGCGCTGGATAGGTTACCGCCAGGAGGTGGCATACCTGAAGCAGCGCGGCGAGTACGTGATCGGCCACGTCAACGGCTTCTTTTCTGGCTGTCACTACTTCCTGCGCGATTACCAGGACCTGATGACGGACCTGATCCTGCAGCCCGAGTTGGTGGCGACTCTAGTGAAGAAGCTTGGTGACTGGAACCTGCGGGCAGCGCGTATGATGCTGGAGGCGGGGGTAGACTGCATCGGCTTCTGCGACGATCTGGGCTCCGGGGACAACCTGCTTTTCCGACCTGAACTCTACCGGCGCTTCTTCTTCCCCTGGCACCGCGCCTTGTGCGATCTGGTCCATTCGTATGGCAAGCATGTGCACCTGCATAGCCACGGCAACATAAACAGGATCCTGGATCTGGTCGTGGACAGCGGCATCGACATGCTTAACCCGCTGGACCCCGGCGAAGGGATGGATCTGGCGGCTATCAAGGAGCATTACGGCCACCGCCTGACTTTGGTAGGGGGGATGGACGGGTACATCTTCAATCAGGAACTGGACGAGATAGAGGCCCGGCTGCGCCAGTCAGTGCAGGTAGGCGCCAGAGGCGGGCGCTTCATCCTGATGGACGCCAGCGGCATTCCGGATAGCATCAGCCGGGAGAAATTTGAGGCCTTCCTGGAGATCAGCCGGCGGGTGCGCGGGCAAACGCCGCGCCGCTAGCCACTTGCACCCACTGGGGGCCGGCCACAATTGAGATTGTATGCTTGGTCGGTTGTTGGGGCGGCTCGGCTGAGGCCGGGCTACCCGCTCCCGCGTACTTCTACCTTGACGCGGCGCCACACTTGCACAGGAGATAGAGATGGCAACACACGACCGTGCCCAGGCTGGCGACAGTTCCAAGATCATCGAGCAACTGAGTGCATTCGTCGCCCATACCAGGCTCTCGGACTTGCCGCCGGCAGTGGTGACCCAGGCAGAGTGCATTCTGCTGGACACGCTGGGGGCCATTCTTTCCGCCACAGCTCCGCGCTACGCGACAGGCCGCATCCTGCGCGAGTTCATTCTAGGGCAGGGCGGCACAGCGGAATGCACGCTCATCGGCACGTCCCATCGCACCTCATGTATCAATGCCGCTCTCTACAATGGGACGCTCGGCTACTCGTCCGACATCGAGAGCCATCATCCCGGCGCGATCATGCACGCCGCGGCCATCGTGGTGCCAAGCTCGTTAGCCATTGCTGAGCGCAACCACTGCAGCGGCGCAGAACTGCTGACCTCCATTATCTTGGGCGTAGACATGGCCTGCCGCGTCAGCAATGCCATCGGCCCCACCACGCTCTATTATCGCGGGCAGCACCCCACCTGTGTGGGCGGCGGCTTCGGCTCAGCCACAGCTGCGGCCTACCTGCTGCACCTCGACGCGCTTGCCATTCGTCGCGTTTGGGGGCTGACGGGTACCCAGGCATCTGGCCTGCTGGCGTGGGAGACGGATGACACTGAGAACTCGCGACCTTTCAACCCTGGTATCGCCACCCGCAACGGCACGATGGCGGCAGTCCTGGCATCATACGGATTCGGCGGGCCGCCAGATATCTTTGAAGGCAAGTTCAACATCATGGCCGCTTTCGGCGATCCGCCCGACCTGAGCCAACTGACCGATGGCTTGGGTCAGCGTTTCCTGATCAACGAACTGGCCATCAAGCGTTATGCCTGCTGCGCCTTCCTTCATCCAGGACTCGACGGCCTCGAGGAGATCATGGCTGAGAACAGCCTGACGGCTGGCGAGATCACGGCCATGCGCTTGCGCTTCCCGCGCTCGGGCGTCAAGCTGATTGACAATAACCCGGTACGCTCGCACTGGCGCCAATATATCCTACCCATCTATGCCCTGGAACGGAAAGTCGTCATTGACGATATCCTGACCGATCGGCGCGGCGAGCCTGCCATTGCTGCCTTGAGCAGCAAAGTGCAGGTGCCCGCTGATGAAGGTTTGGACTCCGAGTTTCCGGCGCGCTACACCTCTATCATGGAGGTGGAGGCACGGGGCACAACGTTCAGCAAGAAAGTCGTCTATGCCAAGGGTTGCCCCGAGAACCCCCTGAGCGGTGAAGAGCTGGAGACGAAGTTCCGCGCCCTGGCGGGCAGCGTGGCCAGCAGCCAGCGCGTTGACCAGATCATCGAGACAGTACATAGCATCAAGGCTGCTCCGACCACCGATGGACTGATGGCGCTATTGCGGGGGTGACACGCCGACTGTGATCCTATCCAAACGGCCAGGGCTGGTAGAGCGTTCTCACGAGGCGCGCGCCGGCGCCTTCTACTTCTCTTTCATGGCGGCCAATGGCGCCATTGGCGCATTCCTCTACCTGCTCTACCGGCAACACGGGCTGGCGCCGTCGGAGATTGGCCTTGTCATTGCCATGACCCATGTCATGAACTTCGTCGTGTCGCCCACATGGGGAGCCGCCAGCGACGCCATGGAGCGCCGGCGAGGTCCATCGCTGTTGATGATCGCCTGCCTGGGAGCGGGGCCTGCTATCTTATTGGTGCAGGCGGCCTATGGCCTGCTCCCCATGGTTCTCGCTGTCGTAGTGTGGGGCTTCTTCGGTGGATCGATCATCTCGCTGGCCGACGCAGCCACCATGCGTATGCTGGACAACGACCGCAACGCTTATGGGCGCGTACGCGTCTGGGGATCGTTGGGGGCCGTCATAGCCAGCCTGGTGGCCGGGCAATTGGGCAACCGCATGGGTATGGGCATCGTCTTTCCGTTTTATGCGCTGATGATGCTGCTGTGTGCGCTACTAGCCCTGTCGTTCCCCCGCGCCCGCTATACAAGCAAGCGGAGCTTCACGTCCGCTATGCTGAAGCTGATGCGCCACCCGCGTGTCGTCTTCTTTCTGGGCGCGATTCTGCTCATCGGCGCCGGCTACATGAACTGGATCAGTACGTTCTCGCTTTACCTGAATGATCTGGGAGCAAGCCCGGGGCTGATCGGCGCTTTCTATGGCTTGAGTTCGGCTGTCCAGATACCGGTGCAGGCGACATCTGCAAAGTGGCTGGGAGCGCTTGGCGCCCGCCGCAGCCTGATTGTGGCCTTTGCTGTCTTTGTCGCCTTCTGGCTGGGTTGCAGCTTCCTCTCGTTCTCTGGGCCGCAACTGGCCATTCCACTGGCCCTCGTCCACGGGTTGGCCTTTGGTGTCTATCAGGTAGCAGGGGTTGTCTACGTCAGTGAGGTCACGCCGGCGGAACATGCTGGACTCGCCCAGGGCGCCTATGGTAGTTTCAGTCGAGGGCTGGGGTCGATTCTTGGCTCGCTCACAGGCGGATTCCTGTTCCAGAGCATTGGCGGGGGTTCTGCCTACCGCATCTCCGCCTTGGTTGGGCTGCTGTCGCTGGCGTGCTTGTGGCTGATCCCGGTGTGGACCAGGCGCCGCGCCCAGGCTGAACGATAGGCAATCCCGTCAGCCCGCTCTGGGCTGGGCGAGGAGATTTACAATACCAGATGGTATTCATCCTGAGTGCGTGACATGCCGTGGGGCGCGACCGCGGGCCTTTGCTGTGCCATTAGGCGGCTTGAGACTTGGCTCGGTGGCTCTGAGCAGCGGCGGCAGTGGTAGAGGCAGCAAGGAGGAACCTGCATGAACGGAGCTGAGGTGCTTGTACATGAGCTTCTTCTATATGACACAGACGTTGTTTTCGGTTTGCCGGGTGACACAAGCATCGACCTGTACGATGCCTTGCGAGCTACCGGTGGCCGGATTAAGCATATTGTAGCCCGCGACGAACGGTCAGCCGCCTTTATGGCCGACGTCTACGCCCGCCTGACTGGAAAACCTGGCATCTGTGAAGGCCCAAGCGGCGGCGGCGCAACCTACATGCTGCCGGGCATTGTGGAAGCGCACGGATCATCGGTTGCCTTGATTGCCCTGACCACCGACAATCCGATCGACTATGAGGCGCAGGGCGCACTGACCGATCTCAACCAGCCAGCGATCTTTTCCTCGGTCACCAAATGGGCAACACGTGTCCCGCGCGCCGACATGCTGCCCCGCTTTCTGCGCCGTGCATTTCGCCTGGCGACGAGCGGCCGGCCAGGCGCCGTCCATCTCGCCTTGCCCAAGGATGTTCTGGGGCAGGACGTGTCTGAAGCGGCCGCCATCTACGCTGAAGAGGCCTGCGCGAGGTGGCCGGCTTACCGCACGCGGCCGGCGGCAGCGGATGTGGAGCGCCTGGCTCGCGGTTTGCTGGCCGCTGAGCGCCCAGTCATCATCGCAGGCGGCGGCGCCGTGTCCTCAGGCGCCTTCGCCGAGCTGCTCACCGTAGCGGAGCTGCTCAATGCGCCGGTTGCCACCACCATCAATGGAAAAGGCGCCATCGCCGAAACCCACTGCCTAAGTCTGGGCGTCATCGGCGGCAACGGCGGCCGGCCCTACGCCAATCAAGTAGTGCAAGAGGCAGATCTGGTTCTCTTCGTGGGCACGAAGGTCAGCTATGTGGACACCGACAACTGGCGGGCGCCCTCGCGGGCCAAGCCTCCGGTTGTCCTGCAGATCGATGTGGATCCTACCGAGATCGGCAATAACTACCGGCTGACGGACGGCCTGTGCGGGGACGCGCAGTTGACTCTAGCTGACCTGGCGACCGCGCTGCGCCAGCTTCTGCCGGCCCCCATTGGCCGTGACGCCTTGCTGGCCCGCATTGCCAGCCTGAAGGCGACGTGGCGCGCCGAGATTGCTGCTCTAGCCGCCCGCGCGTGCCAGCCGATCATGCCCCAGTGCGTGGTAGCAGAGTTGCAAGAGGCTCTGCCCGCTGAGACAGTTCTGGTCTGCGATCCGGGCACGCCGACGCCCTTCATGGCTGCGGAGTATGAGCTGCGTTGCCCGGGCCGCTGGATGATCTCGCCCCGGGCCCAGGGAGGTCTTGGCTATGCGATTCCCGGTGTAGTAGGAGCGCGTCTGGCCAGACCAGCCCAGCTTGTGGTGGGACTGTGCGGCGACGGCTCGTTTGCTATGTCGGCTGGCGACCTGGTAACCATCGCTCGCGTCGGCGGGCCAACCGTCCTCATCCTGTTCAACAATCGCAGCTATGGCTGGATCAAGGCGCTGCAGAAGCTCCAGGGTGGCGGACGGTACTTCTCGGTCGATCTGGACGAGCCGATAGACTATGTGCAGGTGGCGGCTGGCTTTGGCCTGCGCGGCAAGCGCGTGACATCCTCGCAAGAGATCGGCCCGGCCTTGCACGAGGCTCTTAGCTACGGCGGGCCCTACCTCATCGAGATTCCCACGGCTGGCGAGCATGATGTCATTCCTCCCGTCGCAGCGTGGCAGCGGGCGGTGGAAGGCGGCGTGGTCAACGGTGAATGAGGTGCAAGCAACATCGGGGGGTGCAGCAGTGCCGTCAGTAGACGCTGTCATGTTGGGCGCTGGCGATCGGGGATACTACTGCCAGGGCATGTACGCCATTCGCTATCCACATCGCCTGCGCTACGTCGCTGTCGCAGAGCCGGACCAGGCCCTGCGCGACCGATTTGGAGAGGTCCACGGCATCGCGCCAGGGCACCGCTACGCTTCCTGGGAGGATCTGCTCTGTGGCGGGCAACTGGCGCCTATTCTGGTAAACACGACCCCTGACCGGGCGCACATGGCATCGAGCGTGGCCGCACTGAGCGCCGGCTATCACGTGCTCCTCGAAAAGCCCATGGCTACATCGGCGGATGACTGCTTGCGCATTGTGAACGCCGCCGAGCGCGCCGGGCGCATCCTGCAAGTCTTTCATGGCATGCGCTACGCGCCGCTCTTCCGTCTTGTCCACGAGGCTATCGCAGCGGGCCGGCTGGGCCGCCTGATCAGCTATGCTCATTTCGAGAATGTTGCCTACTTCCACATGGCCCATGCCTACGTGCGCGGCAACTGGCGGCGCTCTGACACGTCGGGACCGATGATCTTGACCAAGTGCTGCCATGATCTCGACCTGATCGTATGGTACACTGGCCAGCGCTGCCGGCGCGTCTCCTCGTTTGGATCACTACAGCACTACCGCCGTGAAAACGCCCCTCCGGGCTCTCCTGATCGGTGCACCGACGGCTGCCCAATAGAAGAGACCTGTCCGTATTATGCTCCCCGCTTCTACCTGAGTAGTGAGGGCGTGGCGCCCAAGATGACACGGGCGATTGCCACCGATCTCAGCATAGAGGGCATTCTGAAGGCTCTGCGCGACGGCCCCTATGGGCGCTGTGTCTACCGCTGCGACAACGATGTGGTGGACAACCAGGTGGTCATGATGGACATGGAGGACGGCACCAGCGCCAGCCTGACTATACACGGCTTCAGCTATGATGGTGGGCGAACAATCCGCATGCAGGGCACAGAGGGGACGCTGTTGATGGAAGCTCTGCGGCGTGAGGTCGAGGTCTACGATCATCTGCGCGGCCGCTGCGATACTCTGCGTCCTGGTAAGACCACCGGAGGACATGGTGGCGGCGATGACGGGCTAATGTCAGCTTTCCTGCACTCGGTAGAGGCAGGCCAGCAGGACGTGATGACGTCGGCGAGGGCCTCGCTGGAGAGCCATCTGATGGCTTTCGCCGCAGAAGAGTCGCGCCTGACAGGCAACTCGATTGACATGGATAGCTTCCGGCAGGCAGCCGAGCAACGAGCCGCAAGGAAGCTGTGATGTGGACATCGTGCCTGCCCCGTTCAGACTTGGAGGACCGATGCTGACCGAAAAGACCTTCGACACGGGCGAGGTGACAATCAGCTATGCCGAGGGACCGGCTGCTGGGCCCCCGTTGCTCCTGCTGCATGGCCTTTCCAGCCGGTGGCAGTCTTTCCTGTCGCTGATCCCCGTCCTGTCACTGCGCTGGCATGTCTTTGCCCCTGACTTGCGGGGACATGGTCTGTCGGGCCGCGCCGCCAATCGCTACACGCTGGAGGACTATGTTGGCGATACGCTGCGCTTTATGGCGCGGCATTTCGATGAGCCGCCGGCGCTCTACGGACACTCTCTGGGCGGCATGGTCGGCATCATGATCGCGGCGCGCCGGCCGCTGCGGGCGCTGGTCATCGGCGATTCTCCCCTCTACCTGGACACGATACAGACGATGTATGGAGCAAGCCCGAAAGCGAACCCCGTCCAGCAGCTCATCCGCTCTGAACGCAACGTCGCCAGACTGAGCGCCGCTCTGCACGATCTGATGCCCAACAAGGATCAAACCTTCTACCGCTACCATGCCAAGAACCTCTCGCTGCTCGACGCCGGTGTGCTCACCCCTTTGTTGACAATCCTGGATGGATACGATTGTGCCACGCTGTTGCCCAAGATCCGTTGTCCGGCGCTCATTCTGCGGGCCGACCACATCACACAAGAGGACGCACAGCGCGCGCAGGCGCAACTGGCTGATGCGACCGTTATCAGCTTCGAGGGGCTGGGGCATGAGCTGCAGAATGATGGGCAAGGGTATGCCGTTACACTGGCTGTCGCCAAGTTCCTGGAGTCACTCTGAGCGACTCGGAGACAATGATAGTGACAAGGAGCTATACTATGACAACCTGCGACTTCCCTGGAGACCTGACCCACGTTGACTATGCGGCGTTCTTGTCTCAGCACGATGTCGTCTATCAGTCGCCGGTGGCAGACGGCATAGATGGCCTGCCGGTGGGCAACGGCGACCTGGGCGCCATGATCTGGACGCCGCCCGATCGTCTGCACCTGGCCATCAACAAGGTGGATCTCTTCGATGACGGGCCTGACGGGCCGTTCAGCAGTTGGGGCGACGACGTAGAAGAGTCGAATACGACACAGCGAGCGGCCGGCACGCTTGCCATCAGCAACGGATTGCCTGCCTATGATCGTCTCTACCTGACAGATTTCGAAGGCCGGCTGCGCCTGGCTGAGGCCGAGGTCGACATCAGATCGGTCACCCCCTTTGCCCGAGCAAAAACCGAGATTCTCGCCTCGGAAGACGCCGGCGTCTTGGTCGTGCACTACGAGGATGAGACGGAGGAGGCGCTGCCGCGGCGTATCGAGCTGGCTCGCTGGGGCAGCCGCAGCTTTCCTCACTGGTACAACAAGGTAAAGCGAGAGATCACGCGCCCGCTGCAGGGGACGGATTGCGGCAGCGACGGTCGCCATGTCTGGATCACGCAACAACTGCGTGCGCTCCACTTTGCCGTGGTTGCCCTCGTTGACGGGCCTGCTGCCCCGCGCCGCCTGCACAGCCGGGCTGGCGTCTTCGAGAGCCCGCCGGTGACATCCTTCGCCGCAACCGTCTATCTGGCAGTTGTCAACAGCGAGGAGGCCGGCGACCCTCTGGCCACAGCCATCCAGCGCGTCGATGCGGCAGCACAGATGGGTCGTCAGCCCTTGGTCGCTGCACACCGGCAGTCCTGGCAGCGCTTTTGGCAGACCTCGTTCGTCGATCTGCCGCCTGAGCAGGACTACCTGGAGAATCTCTGGTATCTCAACAGCTACCAGGTCGCATCAGCGTCAAAAGGGCGCTATCCGCTCAACCACATCGATGCTATCTATAGTTGGAATCGTGATGTGCGGCCCTGGGCCCACTACTATCACTGGAATGACCAGATCCACATCTGGCCGCTGCACGCTATTGGCCACGGTGAACTGGCCATGCCCTACTATCGCTACCGGCGTTCCATGCTCGAGCACGCGATGGAGGACGCCCAGCGGGTTCACGGCGTGGATGGCGCATTCTACACCGACGTGGCCAATCGCAAAGGCTACCAGGCTGCGTCCGAAGGGATTCTGTGCCGCAACCTGACGCCTGGCCCCCAGATAGCAGCCGATTTCTGGCGGCACT
Source organism: uncultured Ktedonobacterales bacterium (assembly GCA_964402955.1). Taxonomy (GTDB): domain Bacteria; phylum Chloroflexota; class DTOL01; order DTOL01; family DAOUCN01; genus CAYOEZ01. The sequence continues at coordinate 84,661 of CAYOEZ010000001.1, forward strand.
GGCAGTACACGCGCGACCTCGACTTCCTGAAAGAGCATGCTTATCCCGTCATCCGCGAGGTAGCGCGCTTCTACGCCGCTTTCGTGCAAAAAAGCGAGGATGGGCGCTATACCTTCGTCATGACACAGCCATACGAAGGCGTTCTGTGGCTGCGTGATACGCTCACTGACCTTGCCCATGCGCGCCAGATCTTCCACATCTTCCTGGAGGCGAGCGCCATTCTCGACGCCGACCACGATCTGGCACAGCGCTGCCGCGAGGTGATGGACAATCTGGCGGACTACGTGACAGTGCAGGTCTCGGCAGAGTATTCTGTCCCGTGTCCGCCGGACGGCAAGGCGGACTGGCCCGACAGCCATCCCGTGCAGTTCAAAGATGTGCGGCCAGGCGATCCCACCATGCCCATCTGGTTCCTGGGCTATAAGGTGCACAGCGAAGCCTCAGCCCACGGCCAGGAGGTGCCGGATGGCACGCCGATACACGAGGGTATGCGCAACCCGGTGACGCACTTGTGGATCTTCACATCCACCAATATGGCGCCGATCTTTCCCGCCAATCAGGTGGGGCTAGACCAGGCCAGCACACCCGCATTCCAGGCTGCGCTGAACACGGTGAGGGCTTTTGGCTACGAGGGCGCCAGCTTCAGCCTGTACCTGGTTGGCAAGGCGCGACTTGGAATGGCCACTGAGCTACAAGACGCCCTTGGCCAGTTTGCCCAGCGCTTCCAGGTCTTTCCCAACGGCTTTTTCCATTACTTCCCCAGGGGCAATGCGCAGTTTGCTGACGGCAACCCGCGCCAGCCGCGCCAGGTGCGCGTTGCGGGGACGCAAGGAGAGAATATCTGGTGGCCGGTGGCCCAGTCCAACCATATGAGCATCGAGGGCGGTCCCATGCTCCAGCTTGCCATCAACGAGATGCTCCTGCAGAGCTATTCGGGAACCATACGGGTCTTTCCTGCCGTTCCGCCTGCGTGGGAAGGTCAGTTCCGCCTACATGCGGTCGGCCGCTTCGTGGTCAGCGCGGCACGCATGGGAGGTGAGACTACCTACGTTGTTCTCGAAAGTATGGGGGGCGAGGCTTGCCGGATGGCCAACCCCTGGCCCGGACGCACCATCACTCTCTACGGGCAAGAGCGCGCTTGGCGGCCTGTAGCAGAGCTTTCGGGCGACATGCTCGCGTTCCCGACCGCCGCAGGAGCACTGTACCTGCTGCTGCCAGCGGGCAAGACTCCTGCTTACCTCAATACGGTCAACAGCAGCGGGCAGCCCAACCAGCAGGCCAAGACCCTGGGCATAGCCCGCCTGGGCCTGCCCAAAGGATTCTAAAGAGGAGGTCATATGGCGCCCAAGATTCTCGGCTATCATGAGATCGCGCTTGTCGTGCAGGACCTGGAGCGGTCGGAACAGTTCTATCACGACGTTTTGGGTATGCGCGTGCTCTTTCGCATCCCTGGCAAGAACGTCACCGTGAGCTTGGATGGGAACGCACACACGCTGTTGGGCCTGTGGTTGCCTGGCGCCCACAATACGGCGGCCGGCCAGGGCGGTAAGATCCATTTCACGATGGCCATTGACCCGGCCGACGGCGACGCCTGGTACAATCACCTGCTGGAGCAGGACGTCGCGGTGCGCAAGCGCGTCAAGGTGACCGGCGATGTACACCTGGACTTCGATGACCCCGATGGCCATCCGCTCGAGTTCTGGGGGAGGACGGGTGAGAAGCTGGCCACGATGCCCGATGCGGTGATCCCCGCCGAGAGCCGCGACTTGTTCTTCTTCCCGGACGAAAAAACGAGCTAAGATCGTGAATAGCATGTCAGAGGAGCATAGGCCACATGACACATGACAGCGCTATGCCCATGCGGGGCGTCAATTTCTGGCCGCACATCAGAAATTGGTACGAGGTCCATTCCCTGGAGGATAACCAGCGACTGCTGGAAGACATAGTTGGCATGGGCTTCAACGATTTCTGCACCTGCTTCGAGCGCGAGCTGCTCAGGAACTACCTCGATGAGCGGACTGCAGATGACTATGGCCAACGGTTGTGGCACACGCTCAAGGAACTGGGGCGCATGGCCCATACTCTGGGCCTCAAGGTCACCATCATTGACGCGCTCAACACCGTATTCACTGATCAGTGCAGCGATCCAGCGTTGGCCGATCTGCAGGCGGAGAAGCCGCCCACCTGGCCGCGCGGTTGGCAGAAGAAGGACTATCTGTTCTGCCCATCCAAACCCCGCGCCCGCGAGATCATCTTGAGGAACCATGAGCTGGCGTATAAAGACTATCCGGTAATTGACGCGCTGCTCCTGTGGGCGTACGATCCGAGTGGTTGTGGCTGTGCGGCCTGCCATCCCTGGCCCAAGACGGCTTTCGAGCTGGGACGCGAGCTGGCTGCCAGGCTGAGGGTCTATCACCCCCAGGCGGCTGTCTACCTCTCGGCCTGGGACATGAGCGACGAGGAAGTGGGTGTTCTCATCGATCTGCTGAACCAGGATTCGTCAGGGACTTTCCAGGGGGTTGTGGACAAGGAATGGCAGTTCTTGGACCTACAGGCCGGCGGCGTGCCGCTTGAGCGATGGGCCAGGCTGGATGCGCGCTATGTGAAGATGCCGTACATAGACCTGTGCCAGATCGGCGCCTGGGGATGGCACTGCTTCACTGCCAACCCGTACCCGACCAGGTTTGAAGCGCTATTTCAGGCGATGCGCCGGGCAGGCATCGTGCACTACTCTGCCTATTCCGAGGACATCCACGACGACATCAACAAGTACCTGATTGCCAGGCTGGGCACGAGCTCCGAGAAGAGTGCACGCCAGTTGATCAGGGAATACTGCATGCGCTACTTCCAGGCAGCAGTGGGCGACGACGTCTACGAAGCCGCCTGTCTCATGGAGGAGGAGTACACCAACAAGCTCGGATCGCCGTGGGTGCAGCAACCGGTGATGAGCCTTGACACGGCGCGCAAGATGCACGCCATCCTCAAGGATGTCGAGACGCGTCTGCCCGGCTATGTCATACGATCGTGGCGCTGGCAGGTCCTCATCTCGCGGGCCGAGTTGTCGCTGCTGATCAACGCGATCGGCGACCTCGAGCAGACGAAAGCGGACATTACCGCTCTGTTCCGCCGCGTGCTGGACGCCAAGAGCGCCGAAGAGGCCCACGATCAACTGCAGAAGGCGAGCGTGCTCATCGGCAAGAAGCAACACCTGCTCGCACAGATCAGGACAACTGTTGATGCCTTCAGGAGCGATGTGCTCCAGGAACCATACACGCGGACCATTCGAGTGTACAGCGCCCTGCCGTCGTACTACGCCTGGCAGAAGATGCTTATCGAGATGGACGAGACGGCTGGGCTGGCGACCCGCATTTTCCTGAACAGCATGCAGGATGTGATCAGGGAACGGCTGCACCTGGCTGGAGAGGCTGTGTCTCCTGCAGGGGACTAGCGTTTCCGGCCAGGACGTGCACACAGAGAGCAGTGATGGCCGCCATCTGATCGGCAGCGACATGCACATATCATGCTAATGCTGGGCCACAAAGGCTAGGACGCGCGATTCAAAAGCGTCCCCATCCAGCCGGGGTATACCATGAGCGGCGTTGGGAATCAGCCACAGTGCGGCCCCTGGAATGGCGCGGGCAATCCCCTCGGCATGGTCAGGGCCAACGAACTCATCGTGCATGCCCTGCGTAACCAGGGTTGGGCAGTGAATGCGGCCCAGGTCAGGCCGTACAGCGAGATCGGCGCCGGCCAGCCAGCGGTTGAACCAGGCGATGGCGCGCTTGTAGTTGCGCGAGCCCATGCGCTCCTCATGCTCGCGCAGGCTGACCATGTGCGCATATATGCCGCGCAGCATGGATTCTTCAACATGGGAGTGAGCGGCCCACAAGACAAGCAAGCGAACACGCTCCGGTCCCTCTATTGCCATCAGCAGGGCAACCGAGCCGCCATCGCTTGACCCCAGGACGTGGGCAGGCTCAATACCAAGAGCTTCCAGGACCGCGATCTGATCCAGGGCATCCTGGCGCAGGAAGTCCGGCGCGAAGTCCGGCCGGTCGCTGGAGCGGCCGTAACCGTACCGATCGGTGGCTATGACCCGCTAGTGTGGGGCGTAGACAGGCATGGCGCTGGCCCAATCGGCGGCGGATCCGCCGCCATGAAGCAGCAACGAAACGTCGCCCTGCCTTGTTCCTCGTAGTACATGTCATAGTCACGTATATGCACAAATGGCATGAAGGAACTCCTTCCAGCGTATCCGCGGCGCTTCAGTCACGTGTTGGGCTGCCTTCTCTCTGACCCGACGCGCCAGGGCGCGCTAACGCAGCCCAACCCGGTCGGTGTTAGAGAACGCCTGGCCACACTCAAGTTCCCGAGTGGGGACTTCCCGTTGCTGACTCGCTTACAGCGCGCCGCGCGGCGTCGGGCAGCCTCACCAGGTTGAGTGTCTTGCAGGTCAAGTATAGCACAAACGGCGACCCTATAGGGTCGCCAACAGGGGAGCGCCACCGATTTGGGGCATGCTCATAACTCAGGAAGATGGTCTGACACACGGCCAGTGGATTCAGCGACGCAGACAGTGGATGACTCGTCGGCATGGACCTGCTGTGTCCTCAACGTGTCATGTGCCCACTGCAAAAAGGTCATCAGACTTCGCCTGGTGGGGAGACGGCATCAAAACGACGTGCCTTGGATGCCATTTCGGCCCTAATGAGGCTATTTCGGGTCACTAAATGGGGCAAATGCTCAGTTCGATCGACCATTTGACCTTCTTGCAGTGGGCACGTGTCATTGGCATGAGCCCTTGCTGGATGTATACTGCCGGACGAGTTGCCGGCTACCCTGCCGCTGATGGTCTTCAACTCTGACATCTAAAAAAAGGCGGGGACGCAAAGAGGTAGACAAGCCATGTCTAGCCAGTTACGCCGCCTGGTGCAGCCTGAGGATCTCCTTGCTATTAAGACCGTTTCTGACGTCCAGATCTCCCCCAATGGCCGGCGCCTGGCCTATGTGCTTTCCGAAGTCGACACACAGAAAGACAACTACCATACCACCATCTGGGTTGTGCCGTCGGACGGCAGCGATCCGGTGCAGTTCACGCGCGGGCCCAAACACGATCTGGCGCCTCGCTGGTCGCCTGACGGTTCGGTCCTGGCCTTTCTGTCTGACCGGGACGGCGACGCTCCGCAATTGTACCTTCTGCCCGCATACGGAGGCGAGGGCCATAAGATAACGTCTTTGACCCTGGGCGCTGGCCCAGCCGTCTGGTCCCCCGATGGACAGAAGATCCTCTTCGCTGCTTCGGTCTTTACCGAATCTCCTCCCACCGACAAAGATGCCCGGGCGCGCTGGAATCTCCGCCCGCGTCAGGTGACCCGCGCCCACTACAAGGACGATGGGCGCGGCTACACGCTTGACAAAGGGACACACCTGTTCATCGTGGCAGCCGGGGCGGTGAGGCACAACAGGTGACAGATGGTGACGCCAACGATGCAGCACCCGCCTGGTCTGCAGACGGTAGTCGTGTCGCCTTCAGTCGCACTCGCTCCGGCATAGCGGACTACAACCTGTCGGACATCTGGGTTGCTGGTGCTGACGGGAGCAACGCCCGCCAGATCACCAGCGAGACCGGGCGCGCCATTTTCCCCAGTTGGTCGCCGGACGGCTCTGCACTGGCATGTTTCGGCACCGACGAGCAGGAACCAGAAATTGGCGATCCACACCGAGAGTCTGGATAGCGCCCGTGGACAGGGGTACGCCTCACTGTGTGACAGCGAACTACGACAGGGCTGCCCTCGCCTGGGCCGGCCTGCACCCGATTTTCCCTTGTGGCAGCTCGACGGCAAATCAACAAGCCTCAGCCAGGTGTGGTCTCAACACTCCTACACAATTGAGGAGTTCGGGAGCTTCACCTGACCATATTGTGGGATGGCGGCGCCATCCATGAACGCCATTGCCGATCGCTATAGTGACCGGAATGTCGGCGCTGTTTTCATCTATACGCACGAGGCTCATCCCGGGGAGAACTACCCGCATCTGACCTCAATGGCACAGAAGTTGCGCCATGCCAGCGCATTGCGCGACATCCTTGGCGTAACGCGCCCCATTCTAGTGGACGCGCTCGATGGAGCGTGTCACCGAGCATACGGCTCAATGCCCAACATGACCTGGGTCTTCACGAACAACGGCGTCCCCGTCTACAAGTCAGACTGGACAGATGCTGCCAGTGTGGACAACGCGATCGAGTATCTCTTGAAGGTGACAGAGCGGAGACGGTCTGGAGAAGTGCTAGCTCCGTTTCATGTAGAGAGGCTTGATTTCCGCAACCACAGCCGGGCCGCTTTCTACAAGCGGCTGGAAGTGAAAGGGCCAAAGGCAGTGCGAGAGTTCCAGGCGGCATTTCCAGGCCCCAGAAGGGAGACCTGAGTCTCTTGCTCTCGACGCAAGGTAAGACATGACCGCTACGTCGCATCCATAGAAGTGAAGGGCTCGACGATCATAGACGAAAGCAGGACAGATATGGCCAGCAAGGAAGCGAACGATCAGCACTTCGACTTGGTTGTGATAGGTAGCGGCTCAGCCGGTGATAGCGCGGCGTGGATTGCCCGTTCGTATGGACGGTCCGCTACCGTCATTGAGTGGGAAGGACAAGGTAGGGGGAGACTGCCCCAACTACGCTTGTGTGCCGACGAAGGCGCTCTTGCGCTCGGCGAAGGTCTACTCCCTTCTGAAACGGGCCGAAGAATTCGGTCTGCGTGCTGATGCCATCGGGTTTGACTGGGAGAAAATCGTCGCCCGAGAAGAGTGGATCATCCGCCACACCGGTTCGGCACAGGCCGAGAAAATGTATCAGGAAAACGGCATTGTGCTCTTGAGAGGTACGGCCGCATTTGAGGATGCCCATCACATCCGTGTCAACCGCCAGGTTCTGAGCGCCGACAGGATTATGATCGCCACAGGCTCAAAGCCCGGCATGCCCCGTATTGAAGGTATCGATACCGTCCAGCCGATCACCCATATATAAATGAACGAGCGTGTGATCGCCGCCATACGGCCGATAGCCTCGGCGGCCCAGGCGTACGCCAGAGTGATCACCACCACGAGGGCAGTCCCACCTTCACCAATCGGTAAGGCCGAGACTCTACGCACCAAGGGCGAAAAGATAGACACGCCAATGATGACGGCTCCTGCCATGTAGAGGACAATCCACCCTCCATTCAATGCGTATTGCCCCAAGCCCGTGGCCGCTTCCATGACCGAAGGCCGCCAGAAGGACCGAGAGCAGGAGAACAACCAGGATATCATCGCTTGACTCAGGCGAACCATGCAGTTCCGCCCGCGGCAAGCACACCTGCAAGGAAGAAAAGGCTTGCACTGCTGCGTAGACCGAAACGCAGGAAAATGTGGGTGGGCACAACCGCACGATGGAGGAGTGACGGCAGCCAGTAGTCAGCGAGGGGATAGCCAATAGACATGGGGGCCAATGGATTTGTCGCTGTGATCGTCAGCATGGAGGGTGCGCTGATGGTAGCCAGAGCGGCGAACACCGCCTCCCACTGAGGTAGGATCAGCCTAATGGTTGTCGGTGGTATATACCTGGTGTTAACCTTCGTTTACCTGCACATTCACCGCCCCGTGCTACAATTCAGTATCGCGTTCATGGTGAGATCACGCACTACCCATCCTCAGCGGAGGCGTCATGAGACAGCAGAGACGGATGTTCTATGTCGTGGCACTGCTTGGGGCGGCGCTTGCCCTTGTGTTGGGCGCCGCTTCTTTAACCCAAGCCGGCCAGGACCGCCCCAGCGCGCAGCTTGCGTCTGCTCCCTATGCAGGTGTCTACGTCGGCCGTGACTATCGTAACATCGACCCCACCATCTACCCGGCTGTTGGTGGACAGTATATGTTCTCGTGGCGAGAGCTTGAGCCGCAGGAAGGGAACTACCAGTGGCAACTCATCGAACACTGGGTGCAGGCTGAGGCGCTGCAATCAGGTAAGCGTGCGGCATTTGCCCTCACGACATATAACGGGCGCATCGAAGGCGGCATTCAGGTTCCTGCCTGGGTTTACGATCCCGGGCAGGGAGGCAACTCCCAGGCAGTCATCAGTTGCAGTGGGATACTGATTCCGCGCTACTGGAACCAGTACTATCTCACCAAGTACCAGAACTTTGTACGGGCCCTGGGTGCACGGTTCAACGCCGATCCTCGCGTGACCTGGGTACAAATCGGCTCCGGGCTCTACGGCGAGACGCAGCCAGCCGACGATCAGGATGACCAGTGTGTCAAGAACGCCTTGGCTGCCGACATCGGCTCCTCCGAACCTGCTATCCAAAGCAGCCAGTGGGTCACAACCGTCAACACCATAACCGACTTCTACGTCTCGGCATTTCCCAGCACGACGCTCTTTCTCCAGTTTGCGCCGAGCTTCATCGATCCGTGCGAGCGCAAACGCGTCACCGACTATGCAGGGGCGCGCGCTGTGGGTCTTTTCAACGCTGGCCTCCTGGCTGACTTCAACAATGCCGTCTTCCCTCCTATGTCGAGGACAGCCGGCTGCGGGGCGTATGAGCCCTATTTGACCTGGATGGGCCGCGTGCCGTTCGGGTGGGAATCCTATCGTTATTTGCTGCCCACGGCTACCCACGTCTATTGGGCGGTTTTCAACGCTCTGGACAAACATGCCGACTACATCAACTTCGAGCACGACTTGTTCCACGACAGCAGCGGCAATCCCATCCCAGACAACTTCCCCTACTTTGAGTTTGCTAATCGCTACCTGGGGCGAACAATTACTGATACACCGAGCGTGTGGGTTGCTCTGCGCGACCATCGGCAGGAAGCGCCTGGTAATCCCTACTGGCCGCAATGGGGCAATTACAGCTACTGGCTCTACCAGGATGACAACGTGGCAGGTGGACGCACGGTTACGGAGACGAACGATTCCGCCGTCTATCTGCCCACCTACAATCCTACCCTTCCTCCTGGCAAGGAGGGGTGGGTGACACGGCGAACCGACCAGGCTAGCGGCAATCCATCCATGTGGTTCAAGATCGATGATGGCTATATCAACGGCAACAGCCCGTCAGCCGGGGTTCAGGTGACGTACTGGGACCATGGCACGGACACCTGGGCGCTCCTCTATGACTCAACGAGGGGGGAACAGGCCGCTGTGCCGCAAGGATCAAGCCAGCCCTGGGTTCAGAAGCAGAACAGCAACACCTGGAAGGTTGCATCGTTTGTCCTGAGCGATGGGCGACTGGCCAATGGACTGGCCGGCGGGAGTGACTTCCGCATTGACAGCCGCAATGACGGCGACGAATGGGTGCACTTTGTCAAGGTTATCAAGGGTGGTTTCCCCACACCGACCCCCACACCGGTGTCGTATGACCAGGCCGTGAACGCCGGCGCATCGCTGCCGTACACAGATAGTCTGGGGATTGTTTGGGAGCGTGATCGGACGTACCTGGCCGGAAGCTGGGGCAACACCGGCGGGCGTGTTTACGTGACAGCTGCGCCGATCACTGGAACAGACGATGATGTTCTCTACCAGAGCCAACGTTTCCAAATGCCGTCCTATCAGTTTGATGTGCCGCCTGGCGTGTACCGGGTTGATCTACGCTTTGCCGAAACGTTCTATGGTGTGCCCAATGACCGAGTCTTCAATGTCTACCTGGAGGGCCAGCCTGTTTTGATGAACTTCGACATCCTGGTTGCCGCGGGAGGGTGGTATACAGCGCTAGACCGCTCCTTCGATGTCACGGTGACAGACGGACGGCTTGACGTTACATTTGTTGATAAGAGACAGACTGCGACCATTGCTGGTCTGCGCGTGCGCGGGCTGTCCTCTACAGTCACAGCGACACCGACATCCTCAGCGACTATGTTGTCAACCGCCACGCCATCGCAGACAGCGACTGCAACGCCTAGTGTGACGGCAACGGCATCAGGCACGCCAACGCAGACTGCAACAGTGACGCCTACCGCGAGTCCGAGCCCGGCAGCGACCGCTACCGCGACGCCAACAGCGACTACCTCGCCGACCATGACGGAAATACCTTCTGAATCGGCAACGCCGACCAGCACAGCAACGACAACTGGCGTATCAACGACCACGGCAACTGCCTCGCCAGAGGGAACCAACACATCGACGGCAACGGCTTCTACTCCAGCGAAGACAGCGACACCAACACCTACACCCACAGCGACCTGGATTACAATGTGGCTACCAATCATAGTCTGGGGGCATCAGTAAAGAAAGAGAAGTAGGCAGCGCGGCCTGCACCTCATTCCCCGGCCCCTTCCCCACTCCTGCCACGGAGCAGCAGGAGTGGGGGGATATTGGCATCCATGCGGCAGCGACAGGATGATGGCAGAGGGCGAGAATCGTACATGTCAAGGGGTAAGCTATGGTTAGTTGTGGACCCGGTATATGGGGGATGTCAGGCTGTTGCGGAGGAGACATTGCTCTCGTCGATCGTGTTCAGCAGTCACAGGCGCTGCCAAGTGAGGTTTCCCGAACATGATAGAACGACACGTACGACAACAGCGGCGTCTGTCCCTGCATGTGCACCCGCCTATTCTGGCCACGTGCATTGCGCTTGGGCTGATGGGCTGGATCTTAAGCGCATGTAGTCCGTCTCTGCAAACCCCAACGCCGCCGCCAGCGCCAACGATGACGCCCAGACCCACGTTCACGCCGCCGCCCTCGCGCACGCCCACCTCCGCGCAGTCGCCGAGGCCAACCAACGCGCCGCCAACGGCGTTGCCAGTCGATCCCACGCCGCAAGCTACTGCAACTGCGCAGCCCGCGCTGACAAACACTCCTGCACCAACGCGGCCGCCTGCTACTGTGCCCATGCCTGCGCCCACGTCCACAAAGGCCCCGCCGACGATGCCAGCCATGCCGCCAAGGCAGGGTGGCGACTGGGACATGGAGGCTGGCTTTTCGCAGTGGAAGAGCCCATACGAGGAGTTTGTGGGGCACGTTGCCAACGGCTGGTCGCCTTTGAGCAAGGCCAATAACCCCGCAGCCGCGCCGCGCTTCAACGAGAATAAGTTTCCCCCCAATATCCAGAGCGGGCAGCGTTCGCAGGAGATCAGTTTCGACTTCCGCAGCGGCGAGATGGGGCTCTGGCGCACGGAGGAGGTCGTACCAGGTCATCAATACAGAGTGGAAGCCTGGGCCAAGTACGCGCCCAGCCCGAGCGGGCTTAGCCTCTTTCTGGGCATTGACCTGACGGGAGGTAACCAGTTCGAGGCGAGTACGGTCACGTGGTATCCCTGGCCGAACATGACGCCGAATCAGTGGATCGTCACTCGCCAGACCGTGCGCGTCGCCGCCGAGCGCATCACGGTGTTCTTGCGCGCCGTCCATCCCGTTGCCGAGCCAGGAGGCAATACGATGTTTGACAACGCCAGTCTACTTGACGAAGGCAGATAGTCGAATGGTGCAGCCAATGAACGAGTCTTTCACATCTGCCTTGAGGGTCGACGAGTCTTGGCCGATTCAAACACTCTGGTCGCCTGGCAACGAAGGTTTCCAGGTTCATGTCCTTCTACGGAACGAGCGAAACACGTATCTAGACCACCTGCCGCTGCGTTATGATCAGTGGAGTCTGATACAATATTGCTGTCTAACTGTGGCACATCGAGGAGGAAACATGACGCTTTCTCATGCACGAGCGGGGGACTGGCTGCCGCTCCCTGTGCGTACGCACGATGTCTTGTGCGTGCTGGCCCCGACTGCTCTGCCTCCTGACTTCACTCCTGATTAGACCGCCCGTCACCCGTCCTTACTTTTCTGCTTGAACATCCGGTTCTGGCAGCGATCGGCTTCCTCTTGGACACCTGAGCGCTATCTCGATCCCATCCGCGGTCGCGCCCTGCGCTCGGTCGGCGAGCTTCCTCGCCGGAATCGACAAACAATCGCACATTACTGATGAACGGGAGATAGTCACATGAGAACACCGAGAAACAGATTTACACAACCAGCAACGCTCCTGATTGTTGCCATGCCGCTCTTGCTTGTGGCCCTTCTTGGACTACCGATGGCGCTCGCTGCAGAGCAGGAGACCGGGCAGAGCGGGCTGACGCAGTCTACCCTGGCCGCGGTCGCGCTGGCTTCGACGCAAACCCTGTCTTTCCAGGCGGGTGTGAGCCCCAACAGCAGCTACCGCATGTCTGACACATACGTTGGCAACTACGGCGATGAGCAATCCAACAACTACTGCGGCGCGACGACGATGAACCTGCGCAATAGCGACTACCGGGCGGCGCTGCTCCATTTCCCGCTGACGGGTGCACCGGCCGGGGCAACCGTGGTTTCTGCGACGCTGAGCGTCTATGTCGACTTATCTAGCAACGTGGCCACTCTTGCTGTGGCCGCCTACGGGATGGCGCGGGAATGGGACCCCTGCTGGTCAAACTGGGTCAACGCCAACGCGACCCAGCGTTGGGGCGCCGCTGGCGCCAATAGTACGAGCAGCGATCGTTCTGGAATTGCCGAGGATGCCGTCATCATGACCACATCTGGCGTATGGTACACGCTCAACCTCACCAGATTAGTCCAGGAGTGGGTCTCCGATCCAGCTAGCAACAAAGGGTTGATCCTCAAGACGCTGACGGGCTCACATGTCCAGTACAACCTTCGCTCCGGCGACCATGCCAATCTGGCCACGCGGCCGAAGCTGGATGTCGTCTATGTGGGAGCGGGAACGCCCACGCCAACGCCGCCGGTCCTCCCGCCAACGACCTACAGCCGCCGTGTCAACGCAGCCGGCCCCGCCTACACAGATGGGCGCGGCCAGGTCTGGCAGGCTGACCAGGCCTATGTCTCCGGAGGCTGGGGCTATGTCGATGGTAAGACGAGCGCCTCTACTGCAGCCATCGCCAACACCGACGATGACATCCTCTACCAGAGTGAGCGTTTTTGGACGGGAAGGGGCGCCTACGCGTTCACGGTTCCCAATGGCGTCTACAGCGTCACCCTCAGGTTTGCTGAGTTGTACGTGACAGCTCCGGGCGAGCGCGTGTTCAATGTCAAACTGGAGGGCGCCACGGTTCTAGCCGCACTCGACATTTATAGCTGGGCAGGAGGCCGGTACGTTGCCTATGACCGGCAGTTCGCGGTAGCTGTCAGTAACGGCGTTTTGAACGTTGACTTCGACTGGAACGCGCCCCAGATCTGCGCCATTGAGGTCGTGCCGCGCGGCGAAGTCGCGCCGCCGGCAACGTCGACCGTTACGCCCACACCGACAGTCACAGTGACGCCTGGCGGTCCCACCTTCACGCCCACGGCCACGTCACAACCGTCCCTCACGCCGACTCCAACGCCGACGCATGCCTACCAGCGCCGGGTGAATAGCGGCGGTTCGAGCTACACTGACAGTCAGGGCCAACTGTGGCAGCCGGATCAACCCTACGCCGCCGGCAGTTGGGGTTACTCATTTAGCCACGTCTACAGCGTCGCCAACCCTATTGGCAACACGCTGGATGATCCGCTGTATCAGACCGAGCGCTTTTTCGAGCCCGCCGGCTACTACTACTTCACCGTGCCCAACGGCACGTATCTTGTCACCCTCAAGTTCGCCGAGATCTACATCTCCACTCCCGACACACGTGTCTTCCGTGTCAGCCTGGAAGGACAGGTTGTCCTCCCTGCATTGGACATAATAGCTACGGCGGGAGGACGTTTCGTTGCTCTTGACTACTCGTTCGTCGCCACCGTGAACGACGGCGTTTTGAACATAGACTTCCTGGCTTTGAAAGGAAATGCGGCCAAGGTCTCGGCGCTTGAGATCACAGGGCTTACCCTGGCGGCAACCGTCACACCGACGCCCTCCACCACCCACACGGTATCGCCCACACCATCGTGGACAGCAACGCCCACAATCACACCGGGCGGCCCAACCATGACGCCCACGACAACACCAACCGTGACGTTGACACCTTCGCCAACGCCCACGGTGGTCTACCTGGTGCGGGCCAACCTTGGCGGGCCCGACTACGTGGATGGCGCGGGTAAGCTGTGGCAGAGCGATCGCGCCTACAGCTCGGGGAATTGGGGCTATACCGTGACCGGAGGGACGTACACGTCGGGCACAGGTATCGCCGACACAACCGACGACCCATTGTTCCAGAGCGAGCGCTACTGGGTCCAGAGCGGCGCCTACCGGTTCGATGTCCCCGTGACAGGTCTGTATGAAGTCAGTTTGCTGTTCTCAGAGAATGTGACGTCAATCTGGCAGGCAGGCCAACGCGTTTTCGACATCCAAATGGAGGGCGTAAGCGCATTCCCTCAGTTTGACATCTACGGGCTTGCGCCGGGACGGTTTCGCGCTGTCATCGTCACGACAACGGTTATGGTCCAGGATGGCGCGCTCAACATCAACTTCGTCACGGTTGTCAACGCGCCGAAAGCGAACGCCATTCGCGTGGCCAACTTGTGGGCAGCGACTCCGACCGCCACGCAGACAGGCACCAGCACCGCCACCGCCACCGTGACACGCACGCCAACAGCAACGCCAACACATACACGGACACCCACGATGACGGCGACCGCGACCCTGACACCGACTGTCACAGAAACGCCGACGGTGACCAATACGCCCACGATAACCAGCACGCCCACTGAGACGGGGACGCCCACGCTGACAGGGACAGCCACGCACACGCCGACGGTCACGGAGACGCCTACCGTCACGCAGACGCCGACGGCGACGGCGACCAGCACGCCAACAAGCACGCCAACCCACACGCCGGTTGTGACGCCCCTGGTACTGCGCGTCAATGCTGGCAGTCCGGCTGGCGTTGAGACACAGAGCGGCTACTGGCAAGCTGACCAATCCTATGCAGCAGGTGGATGGGGCTATGTGGGGGGCTCGACGTATACGGTGGCCAGCCCGATTGCAGGGACAGACGAGGACGTTCTTTATCAGAGCGAGCGCTGGGGCATGTCGGGCTACCGATTCCATGTGCCCAATGGCGAGTATGAGGTTACGCTGCGCTTTGCAGAAGTCTACTGCTCGTCTGCTGACTGTCGTATCTTCAGCGTGAGTATTGAGGAGGTCCTTGTCCTCAGAGATCTTGACCTGAGCCGGGTTGCCGGGCGCAATGTTGCCTTCGACCGGACCTTCCAGGCTGTCGTCAATGATGCTATTCTGAATATCGGGTTCACGGCGCGGCTGAGTGCGCCGAAAATCAGCGCCATCGCTATCCGCTCCCTCAGTTTTGGGACGCCGCCTGCATCAGCCACGGCAACGACGACACGGACAATGACACCATCGCGCACGCCTGAGACGCCCGCAGGGCCGACTGCGACGCCGACCATCACGCCCACGCCGACTGTGACAGGGACAGCAACTCCAGTGCCATCCTACGTGCGCCGAGTGAACGTTGGCGGTGGTTCGTACACGGATGTCTCCGGTCGTCTATGGGCGGCTGATCAGGCCTACACGCCTGGCGCCTGGGGCTACGTGAATGGCCGCGTCTATGCAACAACACACGCCATTGTGGGCACGGGCGATCCTGTCCTCTACCAGACGCATCGCTTTGGTGTGTCGTCGTATCGCTTCAGTGTTCCAAACGGGCGCTACACTGTCCGCTTGCGCTTCGCCGAGACGTACGCATATGCAAGCACGGGCGCTCGTGTCTTCTCTGTCCTCATCGAGGGTGTGGAGGCGTTATCGGGTCTCGATCTGGCGACAACGCCCGGGCGTTGGGTCGCCATAGATCATACGCTCAACACCGAGGTGAGCGATGGACTACTGACCATTGACTTCAAGACGGTGGTAGGGCCGCCCATCATCAGCGCTATTGAGGTGACGAGCGTGCCGTGACGTCGTCGGTATTTCCCCGACCCCGCAAGGACGCGAATGAGCGCGGAGGCTCATTCGCGTCCTTGCATGTTTACCCATGCCGCGTATGCCTGGCGCATGACGTGAGCCAGATGACATCGCCCAGCCTCACAAGGCACACGTACCTGAAAGTCCAGGCGCTGAGATGTGGCAACGTATGTCGCCAGCCCGATCGCTGGCGGGCAATCTCATGGCAGGACGACCCTCTGCAAGGCGCCGCCAAAACGAAGACAAAGCGCATCAGCAAAGCTCTGCACGTGCGCAATGTTGGCAGTCGGGTGAATCGAGTGAGGAGAGGTAACCGTATAGGCGGCAAGCAGAACGCCAAAATCCAGGGCGCTGTCCAGCGGCCTATCCGTGATAGCAACCCGCGGTCTTCCCGGGTTGCTCAGGGGCACGTCTGCCGCGAAGCAGGCAATGAGCGCACCCAGGAGCGCATCACCCGCGCCGGCTGTACTGACAACCTCAACCGGTAAAGCAGGACAGAAGTCCCATGCGCCCCTCGAAAAGGCATACGCCCCCCTCTTCCCGCACGTGACCACAAGGTTCATGCCAGCGTTGAAAGAAGCTACAGCTCGCGCGCAATCATCGAGGAATGACTGTGGATTCTCCTCGTCAAACGACCTGCCGGCAAGAAGCGCCGCTTCATCCTCGTTGATGGCGAGAAGATCAATGAATCGCATCAACCCCATCTCCTGCGCGGGCTGGATCTCTGCCGATGTCAGCGCGGCGACACGCAGGCAGCGGTAGTCTGTCCCCATTTTCAAGAGTTGAGAACGAACTGCTAGAGGAACTTCCGGCGCCGCCAGGACAATCGCCCGGCCGGCATTGGCTAGCAGAAGAGGCTCAGCCCGGGCAACGTCGGCCACCGTCAACATCTGTGCCGCGCCGTTGGTGGCAGTGATGTTGCCGCCCGATCCATCCGGGTACTGGAAGCAGATGCCAAACGGCGTCGGCGTTCCCGCGCTGGTCTGCACCAGGCTGACGTCCATACCGGCAGCAGCCATCTCCTGGCACATCTGCCGCCCGGCTGCGTCATCGCCAACGTTACCGATGGGCACGACGTGAAAGGGCAAGCCGGAGGGATGCGCGCCGAGAAGCACCGCAACATAGTGCAGGATGATGTGCAGTTTATAGTAGTCTCGCACGTCAAGCAGCCGCGCCGTCCTGCTCTCATTGCGGCCCAGCGTATGGTTGCCGTCAAGGGCGAAAAAGGCGCCCGTGCCGATGCCGCCAACGCCAACAACAAGCCTGTATGGCGCATGCTCAGGCAGCCGGAGAGACTCTCGCATCATGTGCACCCCACGTCAGAACAGTTCCCAGTCCGGGTGTTCGCTAATCGGGTGGCGGGCCGTCTCCACAGTTGCTGTGATCAGAGCATCCGCATGGCGCTGCAGGAGGGTCATCGGGTATTCAGGCGTGGGATCAGAGAAGAGGGCAATGCGCAGCGCCGTCTGCTTCCACGCCCCTGTGTCGCTGTAGACCCTTACCTTGGCGGCCGACAGACACTCGCTCATCCCCAGAGTTACGGACATCGGCGGAGCAAACTGGTAGGCGCAGCCGAGTGTGCGCTGGGCAATGGCGATCACCGTGTCCAGATTGTTCTCCTGGATGCGGATAGTGGATGTCGCCAGGTCTTCCAGTGTCACCGAACTATAGGGGTGGCGGCGCGCCTGGTTGTAGGCAACATGCCCATCCTGTCCCCAGCCGCCGACGGTGATATCAATCGGCGCTTGGCGAATCGCTCGCGCCACAGTTTCCATCGTGGACGGCGTCAGCCAGAAGCGCTGCTCCTGCGGAACAGCGAGGTGCGCTGCAATCGGGTTGTAGAAGTGGCGCTCCATGAAGGTGCGGAAGTTGTAGGGGTGGTTGTGCGGCAGCAGGCGACCTTGCCAGTCGAGAGCTTCGTCCATGTGGAAGACGACGAGTCGCTTAAGCGATACGGCCTGCTGATTGACCATTTCCGTGAAAGGAGCATACCAGCCCGTTGGGCCACACGGGACGATCGCCCGCGTTTCCCGACCATGGGCATTGTTGGCTGCAATGACATCAATCAGATCGCGAGCCATCTGTTGCCCCATGTCTGCCGCATCGCGCACCAGGCGAAAGGGAACGCGCAGCCCCGGATGGCCGGCGAGATCCTGTACCGGTATCTTGCACCACTCATAGAGTTGCCTTCGATCAACTGCACTCATCCTGTCCTCCTATCACTCGTACTGGCGCGATCGCTCTGCGCCGCCCGCTGCGCTCCCAACCGGCGCTGGCTTCGGGCCTGAGTATAACAAACCGGCGACGGAGTGTCAAGGTGTGTATTGACATCATGCTGTCATGATGTTATAATAATATGTGACAGAAACCCGGTCCCAACCATGATCACTCACGGGCAGGAGCACACACCATGAGCAAGCTCGGTCTACAGCTCTACAGCCTGCGCGATCTGACGCGTCACGACTTCCTGGGTACGATCGCCAAAGTGGCTCAGGTCGGCTACCGAGGGGTGGAGTTCGCTGGCTACGTCGGGGTACGCGCAGCCGTGCTGCGCCAGACGTTGCTGGACAACGGGCTGCTGTGCGCCGGCGCCGTCACCCACATGAGCGTTCTGGAGCGCGGCCTCGAGAGCGCCGTTGAGTATGCAAGCATCATCGCCTCGCCCGCTATCGTTGTTCCAGGATTGCCGGAACCCTATCGCCTCAGCCTCGACACCTACAGGCAAGCGGCCGATCGTCTGAACGAGATCGGCGCTTACTGCAAGCGCAACAGTCTCCTGCTCGTCTACCATATCCACGGCTTCGAGTTCACCGACTTCGGCGGGCAGACCGGAATGGACGTCTTGCTCGAGCGTTGCGATGCGCAGGTTGCGCCGTTTCAGGCCGATGTCTATTGGATCGAGCACGCAGGGGTGGATTCTGTCGCCTTCCTCAAGCGCTACGGCGCCCGCTGCCCATACATCCACGCCAAGGATATGGCCGACCGCGTGAGCAAGCGCGATACGGAAGTCGGCGCGGGCGTCATAGACATGATGGGGGTTGTCCGAGAGGCTGTCAAGAACGATGCCGCGTGGTTGACAGTCGAACAGGAGGAGATGACCCTGCCTCCATTCGAAAGCATAGCCATCAGCTTGCGCAATCTACAGAGCCTCTACGCTGCCGCGGGGGGCAAACACGACGCATGACCAACCCCGTCCTGCCCACGGGCGCGTTGGTCCATACATATACATCATACGTAAGGAGGGACATCTCAATGGCAACGCCAACATTTCGCAAACAGGTCGTAGGGACAGTCGAGAACAACGTCGCCCAGTCTCAGATGAACACATTCTCCGTCGTCGGCGACATCAACGGTGATGCGCTGCCAGACATTGTCATCTGCGGCCGCAACGGCAGAATGGTCTGGCTTGAGAACCCCGGCACGCAGACGGGCAACTGGAAACAACATCTGGTCGCCGAGGTCACAGGCCAAGAATGCGGCGGATCATTGTACGACTTGACCGGCAACTGCTGCCTGGACATCATCAATGGCGGCGATGGCCGCAACGACGAGATCTACTGGTGGGAGAATCCTGGCGTTGCTGACAAGACATGGACCCAGCGCGTGATTGCCAAGACCGGCAATCGCCAGTTCCACGACACGATCATCGGCCAGGTGAAGAACGATGGCAAGACATATCTCGTCTTCGATAACCAACAAGCCCCTGGCGGCACGATCATCTACTGCTTGCCTCTGCCCCCGGACCCTACAGTCAGTCCCTGGCCCGGACTTGAGATAGTCGCATCGGGAAAGAGCGAACCAAACACACAACATCCCTGGCGCACAGACGGCATCCAGCCGGAAGAGGGCCTGGCGATCGGCGATGTAGACGGCGATGGCAAGAACGAGCTGGTCAGCGGCACGCACTGGTACAAGTTCACCGGCGCTGGATGGGAAGGCCACAAGTTCGCAACGGGCTACATCTCCACCAAGTGTCTGATCGCCGATGTCAACGGCGACGGCAAGAACGAGATCATTCTGTCGGAGGGCGATCCGGTCATCTACGGTAAGACGCAGGGCGGCAAGGTGTCGTATTTCACGCCCGGCAAGGACATCACCGCCATGTGGAATGAGCATGTGATTGATGACGGCTTGCTCGATGCCCACTCGCTACAGGCATCTGACGTCTGCGGCAACGGCGCACTCGATCTCCTCGTCGCCGAAATCGGCCAGTGTGATCGCGGGACGGACATGTACATCACCCGGCCGCCGCGCGTGATGATCTACGAGAACGACGGCAAGGGCAATTTCACCCGCCACATCCTTGACGAAGGAACCGGCACGCACGAAGCGCTGCTCGTGGATATGCTGAACCGTGGCCTGCTCGACATTGTCGGCAAGCCCCTGCATGGCCCGGAGAAGTGGAATGTCCACGTCTGGTACAACGCCGCCAAGACCACGGGCAAGAAGTAACGAGGCGGCGGATGTGCAGGAGCATAGGCTGCGGCCGGCGAGGTAGCCATTGACCCATGCATGTACTAATGTTATAATGTTGCCGTTCTTGGATCCAGTCATGCGTCTGCTGTTCAAGACCAACTGGACGTGGAGGTAACATATGACCGTGTACATGGAGCAGATCGTCCGCACCAGCAAGTTGCCATTCTACCACCAACTGCACGAAATCCTGCGCGCAAGGATTGCCCGTGGCGACTGGCCGCCCGGTGCGGTGATACCCGCAGAGTCAGAGATCGTTCAGCTATACAAGGTCAGCCGCATCACGGCGCGGCAGGCCCTCGATGAGCTTGTGCAGGAGGGGCTGATCTATCGCGAGCGAGGGCGGGGGACATTCGTGGCCCAGCCGACGTTTGAAAAGACGATGATGCGCATCTGCAGCTTCACGGATGACATGCAGCAACGTGGGCTGAAGCCGCAAACGAAGGTTCTGACCAAGGAGCTGGTAGCCGCGCCGGCCGACATCGCCGAAAGACTCGGCGTCCCAGAGACGGAGGAGTTGGTTCGCTTCGAGCGCTTACGCATGGCAGGCGAGGACCCCCTGTCAATTGAGGAGTCATTCCTCATCCATCGTACCTGCACCGGTATTCTCAACCACGACTTCGCCCAGGAATCGTTGCGCGACGTCCTGGCGCAGGAGTACGGGGTGCGCTGGAGCAGGGCCACACAGCACATTCGGGCGATCCTGGCGCCGCCGCACACGGCGGCCTTGCTCGGAGTCAAACCGAAGTCAGCCTTGCTTTATGTCGAGCGCGTCTCGTACAACGAGCAAAACGCCCCCGGCGAGTTCCTGCGCATTATGTATCGGGGCGACCGTTATGTCTTGTACAACGAATTGTCTGGGTAAGTCAATTCTTACACGGAGGATATGCAAATGGAGCGCAAGACAACGCTGGCCGTGATCCTGGGCACGCGCGATTTCTTCCCCGCCGAGCCGGTGCGGCAAGGCAGAAACACGATCCTAGCTCTGCTCGGCAAACTGGGTGTGGATGTCGTCGTCCTCTCTGAGCAAGCTACGCGCCTGGGCGCGGTTGAGACCTGGGAACAATCGAAAAAGTGCGCTGATCTCTTTCGCGCCAACCGTGATCGTATAGACGGCATCCTGGTCGTGCTGCCAGTTTTCGGGCCGGAGAAGGCCGTGGCCGATACGATCCGGCTATCGGAGCTGCGCGTGCCTATCCTGGTTCAGGCCGACCCCGACGACCCGGCGCAGCTGAGCGTGGCCCTGCGGCGCGACGCCTTCTGCGGCAAGATCTCTGTCTGCAACAACCTCTACCAGTATGGCTACCCCTTTTCACTCACCAGCGACCACACGGTCGAGCCGACTAGCGCCGACTTCGAGGCGGAGCTGGTCAAGTTTATCGGCGTTTGCCGCGTCGTGAAAGGGCTGAAGACAGCGCGTATCGGCGCCATCGGCGCCCGCCCCAACATCTTCAATACCGTGCGTTTCAGCGAGACGATGCTCGAAGAGGCGGGCATCAGCATTCAGACGGTAGATCTGTCCGAGATCTTCAGCGCCGCCGAGAAGCTGGCGGACAACGATGTCAAGGTACAGGCAAAGCTGACGGCTGTCAAAGACTACATTGACACCAGCGCAGTCCCCTCGCCGGCGCTGCTGCGCATGGCCAAGCTGGGCATCGTGATTGACGACTGGATGGCTGAAAACGAGTGCGTTGCCTCGGCCGTGCAGTGTTGGACCTCTATCCAGAAGAACTACGGCGTCAACGCCTGTACGTTGATGAGCATGATGAGCGAGAGCTTGCTGCCAAGCGGCTGCGAGGTAGACGTCAACGGCGTCGTCGCCATGTATGCTCTGCAACTGGCCTCGGGCAAGCCCAGCGCACTGGTGGATTGGAACAACAACTACAAGACCGACAAGAACAAGTGCGTGCTTTTCCATTGCGGCAACTGGGCCAGGAGCTTCCTGGGCCAGGCCAAAATGGCCAACGCCGAGATCCTGGCCACGGTGCTGGGAACAGAGCGGACATATGGCACCGTGTCGGGGCTGGCTGTGCCCAACCCGCTCACCTACGCCCGCCTGAAGACATATGAACGCGACGGGGTGATCTGCACCTATGTTGGCGAGGGCAACATTACCAGTGATCCTCTCGATACCTTCGGCTGCCGGGCAGTCGCCGAGATCCCCAATCTCCAGCAGTTCTTGCAGCATGTCTGCAAGAATGGCTATGGGCACCATACGGCCATGAATCCATCGCACGTGGGCGATATCATCGTTGAGGCGTTGACAACCTACATGGGATGGGACGTCTACTATCACAAGTAGGAGGAGAGACGATGGCCAGCGAGATCAATGTCGCGATCGTCGGCACGAAGTTCATGGGGCGCGCCCACTCTAACGCTTTCATAGACGTTCCCCATTTCTTCACATTGCCTTTCACCCCGGTGCTCAAGGCAGCGTGTGGGCGCAAAGAGGCCGACCTGAAGGCGTTCGCCGAGCGCTTTGGCTGGCAGTCCACCGAGACGTCGTGGGAGCAGTTGGTCAAGCGCGACGACATTCAGGTGGTAGACATCTGTACGTCCAACCTGACGCACATGCCGATCGCTGTCGCCGCCGCTAAAGCCGGCAAACACATCATCTGCGAGAAGCCGATTGCCCGCACGTCCGTCGAGGCGCGGCAGATGTTAGATGCGGCGCGCTCTGCCGGCGTCCACCACATGGTCGCCTTCAACTACCGGCGTGTGCCGGCGCTAGTTCTGGCCAGGCAACTGATTGAGCAGGACAAGATCGGCCAAATCGTCCACTTCAATGCCGTGTACTACCAAGACTGGCTGGTTGACCCAGCCATCCACTACGTCTGGCGGCATGATGTGGCCGAAGCCGGATCGGGCGCGCACGGCGACATGCAGGCGCACATCGTTGACCTGGCCCGCTACCTGTGCGGCGAGTTCGCTGCGGTCACCGGCGACATGCAGGTCGTGATCAAGGAGCGACCACTGGCAGACGGAAAGGGCATGGCTAAAGTGACGGCGGATGATACGTCGTCGTTCCTGGCCAGGTTCCAGAACGGCGCGCAGGGGGCGTTCCTCACCACACGGCTGGCCACTGGCCGCAAGAACTTCTTGCGCCTCGAGGTCTTCGGCAGCAAAGGCAGCTTCAACTTCAACCTGGAGCGCCTGAACGAGCTAGAGTACTACGCGCTGGCCGACGCTCCGGCCGAGCAGGGCTTCCGCTCCATCCTCGTCACCGACGGCGGCAGCCAGCCCTACATCAGCCACTGGTGGCCGGGCGGCCACATCATTGGCTGGGAGCACACCTTCATCCACGAGGTGGCCGACTTCCTGACTGCGGTCGGCAAGAAAGAGCCAGTCCACCCCGACTTCTACGATGGTCTGCGCTGCCAGCAGGTGCTCGATGCCGTCGTCACCTCATCGGCCAGCGGCAGGTGGGTGGAAGTACCAGATGGAGAGTGACAGCATGGTAGACATCGTGTGCCTGGGCGAGCTGTTGATGGATTTCTTCCCGGCGGAGATCGGCCGTCCGCTGCTGGACGTGCCGGCTTTCCGGCCCGTGCCGGGCGGCGCGCCGGCCAACGTCGCCGTCGCGGCGGCGCGCCTGGGCGCTCAGGCCGCCTTCATCGGCAAGGTGGGCGACGACCCTTTTGGCCATCACCTGGCCGATGTGCTGCGCCGTGAGGGCGTCAATGTCCATGGCATGCGCTATGACCCCGCAGTGCGCACAACGGTCAACTTTCTGGCCCAGCCCGATGCCAACTCCTACACCTGCCTGTTCTACCGCAACCCCGGCGCCGACATGATGCTGAGCGTCGAGGATCTCGATCTGGGGCTACTGCAGCACGCCCGCGCGCTGCACGTCGGCTCACTGAGCCTGGCGCAGGAACCCAGCCGCAGCGCCACGTTGGAGGCAATACGCATCGCCCATCAGGCCGGAGCGCTGATCTCGTTCGATGTCAACTACCGGCCAACTCTATGGGCAGATCCGTCCACGGCGCGCCAGCAGATTCTCGCCGTGGTGCCCCTGGTGGACCTGCTCAAGATGAACGAGGCTGAAGCGGAGTTGCTCTCTGGGCAGGCAGAACCCGATCGGGCTGCTCTGGCGATGATCGAGCACGGGCCAAAGCTCTGTGTCGTCACCGTCGGGCCCGGCGGCAGCTATGCGCGCACGCCAACAACAAGCGTGCACACTCCGGCATTCTCCGTCCAGACGGTGGACGCCACTGGCTGCGGCGATGCTTTCGTTGCGGGGCTATTGGACAGGCTGCTGGCGAGCATGGATTGGCAGCAGCAGTTGGCGTTGCCCAAGCTAGAGGCGGCCCTGCGCTATGCCAGCGCTGTTGCCGCTCTGACAGCAACCAGGCAAGGGGTGATTCCGGCGCTGCCCTGGCGCGCCGATGTAGACAGATTTTTCACTGCACATCTTTGAGAGTGATAGGGAGAGAGCCATGCAAGCCACCATTGAAACACAGGATAGCCCCGTCTGGTCGCGGGCGGAGATGAAGGAGGCGACGCGCTGCCTGCGCCTGGACGTGCTCGACCTCACATTCAGGCAAGGCGGACATCCATCGAGTTGCTTCTCCTGCGTCGAGATACTGACGGCCATCTACTTCGGCGGCATTCTGTGCTACCGGCCAAACGAGCCATACTGGCCCGACCGCGACCGCTTCTTCCTCAGCAAGGGCCACGCTGCGCCGCTCATGTATCCAGTCCTTGCCCACGCCGGCTACATCACACACGATGACCTCTGCAAGTTCCGCGTCATGGGCACCGGCTATCACGGCCATCCCAAGCTGGGCGGCGTGCCGGGCATCGAGCAGTCGAGTGGATCGCTCGGCCAGGGACTGTCAGTTGCTATCGGACATGTTTTGGCAGGTCGCTTGAGCAAGCGGGACTATCGCTGCTACGTCTTACTGGGCGACGGCGAGTGCGAGGAAGGCCAGGTCTGGGAAGCAGCTATGTCTGCTGCTCACTGGAAGATGGATAACCTGACCGCTATCGTAGACTACAACAAGTACCAGCAGACCGGGCCGGTCAGCCGCGAGATGAACCTGGAACCGTTTGCCGCCAAGTGGCAGGCCTTCGGCTGGCAGGTTGCCGAGGCCAATGGCCGCGACATGGGGGACATCGTTGAGAAGTTGCGAGATCTGAAGACGGTCACCGGCAAGCCGCAAGTGCTCTTCTGCCACACAGCCAAAGGGCAGGGCGTGTCCTTTATGGAAACCGACTACACATTCCACGGCCGCCCACTGTCGGCCGAGCAGATGGCCAAAGCGCGGGAGGAAATCAATGCAGCCTGGTGAGAGAGCGGGGCTGAAGCCCGGAGAACAACTACGCAAGAGCTTTGGCGATGCCTTGCTGGCGGCGGCAAAGAAAGATGCGCGCGTGGTGGTGTTGGATGGCGACCTGGGCAGCTCGACCGGCGCCCACACCGTCAGGCAGGCCTTTCCGGAGCGTTTCTGGAATGTCGGCATCGCCGAGGCCAACATGGTGAGCATCGCATCGGGGCTGGCCTCAAACGACTACATTCCTTTTGTGACCAGTCTGGCGTCATTTCTGTGGGCCAACGCCTTCGATCAGATTCGCCTCTCGGTGGGCATCGGCGCGGTCAACGTCAAGTTCATGGGCAGCCACAGCGGGCTGACCACTGGCCGTGAAGGCCCCACATCCATGAGCATCGAGGACTTATCACTGGCGGGCGCCATTCCGTGCATGACCATCCTCGTCCCTTGCGACAGAGCGTCCATGCACAAGGCTGTGCACGCTTCGGTTGCGCATAACGGCCCCGTGTACATTCGATCGAGCCGCGATGCCACGCCGCTGGTCTATCCCGATGACGATTGTCCCTTCACAATCGGCAAGGCCAACGTCATCCGCCGGGGCAGCGATGTCACGATCATCGCCTGCGGGCTGATGGTTGGCCACGCTATGGACGCGGCGGCTATCCTGGCCGACAAAGGCGTGTTGGCGAGGGTGGTAGACATGCACACCCTGCGGCCACTGGACCGAGACAAAATCGCAGCGGCAGCGCGCGAGACCGGTGCGATCGTGACAGCGGAAGAACACCTGATTCACGGCGGCATGGGCGTGAACATCGCCCGCATTGTTGCTGAGACCCACCCTGTACCGATGCGCATGATCGGAATACCCGATCTCTATCCGGATTCGGGGTCGGTCGAGGAACTGATGCAGGCGTACAAGATGACGGCGGAAGACATCGTAGCGGCGGCTCTCGACGCTATCGCTGCCAAGCGAGGGACATGGGCATGATCAAGGCAGAGCTTGAGAGGCTGGAGGCAGCGGGAACTCCGATTCGAATTGGCGTCAGTGGGGCAGGCTGGATGGGCAGCGGCTTCGTCACCCAGGTGACGTACATGCCGGGCATGACAGTCAGCGTGTTGGCCGACAGCAATGTGGGGATGGCCCGCGCCGCGTTCCAAGCGACCGGCGTGCGGTCTGATGATATCGTCGAAGCCAACAGCCCAGGGAAGGCGATGGACGGTCTGCATCAGGGCAAGCGTATCATCACGGGACGCTACGACCTGGCATCACAACTTGAGGCCGTGGATATCGTGGCCGACGTTACTCCCTCGCCAGCGACCGGCGCCGAAACGGCATATGCCTGCATCACGCATGGCAAGCCGATCGTCATGGTCAACATCGAAGCCGATGTCACGGTTGGCCGCATGCTCAAGAAGTTGGCCGAGAAGGCGGGCGTGCTCTATACCGTCTCGTCGGGCGACGAACCGGGCTGCCTGGCTGAGCTCTACGACTACGTGACCACCCTCGGCTTCGAACCGATCGTCATCGGCAAAGGCAAGAACAACCCGCTTGATCGCACCGCCACCCCCGACACGGTGGCCGAATCGGCGCGCAAGAGCAACAAAGATCCGTTCCAGGTGGCATCCTACGTGGACGGCACCAAGACTATGTTTGAGATGACCTGCGCTGCCAACGCCACGGGCTGCTTGCCCATGCAGCGGGGAATGGTGGGGCCAGTGGCCGGCATTGATAATGTGTCGCAGATCTTTGCGCTTAAGGAAGATGGCGGCATCACGACCTTCCCCGGCGCGGTGGACTTCGTGCAGGGGCCGTCCATGTCGGGCGGGGTGTTCATCACCGTGCGCGTGCGCGACGAGCGCATTCGCGCCGACCTGGAATACTTAAAGGTGGGCAAGGGCAAGTACTTTACCTTCTTCCGCCCCTATCACCTCTGGTTTCTGGAGGCGCCGATCTCGGTGGCCGTCGCCCACCTGCGCAAGGAACGCTGGCTGACGCCGCTGGACCAGCCTATCGCCGACGTGATGACCGTGGCCAAGCGGGCGCTGCAGCCAGGAGAGAAGCTCGACGACTTCGGCGGCTACATGTACTACGGGATAATGGAACGCGCCAGCGAAGCGCGGGCATTGAACGCTCTGCCGGTTGGCCTGGCGCCAGGAGCGCAGATCGCGCGTCCGGTGGCAGCCGGAACGGTGATGACCTGGGATGATGTGAAACTGGACGAGAGCAGTATAGCCGTTCAGTTGCGGCGGCAGCAGGACTCCCTGGAAAAGGAATTTGAGAATGTCATCAGAAGACCATTGGCTCGGGCTTGAGCCGGCGATCCTCCTTCATGCCTTTCGGATGATGCACTTGATCCGTTGCTTTGAAGAGAAAGCAGAACAGCTATACGGTCTTGGCAAAGTGCACGGCACTATGCATCTGTCGATCGGCCAGGAGGCCTCGGCGGTCGGATCGTGTCTGGCCCTGCGCCGCGACGACTATATCCTGAGCACACACCGCGGCCACGGCCACTGTCTGGCCAAGGGCGCCGATGTGAACCTGATGCTGGCCGAGTTCATGGGCAAAGCGGTCGGCTACTGCCGCGGCCGCGGCGGCTCGATGCACATCGCCGACGTTGACGGCGGTAACCTGGGCGCCAACGGCGTTGTAGGCGGCGGCATCCCAACGTCGGTCGGCGTCGCCCTGGGTCTGAAGATGCAACGGACGGACAAGGTTCTGATCTGCTTCTTCGGCGACGGCGCAGCCAACGGCGGCGGCTTCCACGAGGCGCTCAACATGGCCGCCATCTGGAAGCTGCCGGTCGTCTACGTCTGCGAGAACAACCAGTATGCCATGTCTATGTCGGTCAAGCGCAGCTTCGCCGTTGAGCATATCAGCGTGCGGGCGGCGGGCTACGGCATTCCCGGCGTGACGGTTGACGGCAACGACCTCGTGGCTGTCTACGGCGCCGTGCGCGAGGCCGTGCAGCGGGCTCGCCAGGGAGAAGGCCCCACGCTGGTTGAAGCCCTGACCTACCGCTGGCGCGGTCATTCCAAGAGCGACCGCCAGCGCTACCGCACGCGCGAAGAGGTCAAGGAGTGGCAAGAGAAAGACCCGATCGCCCGTTTGCGTACGCGCCTGATTGAGGTCGGGCTGTTCGACGCCGCGGCGCTGGATCAGGTCGCCGCCGACGCATGCCAGACCATCGAGCAGGCGACCGCCTTCGCCGATGCTGCCGCCGAACCCGATCCAGCGACGATCATGGATGGTGTGTATGCCTGAGAGAGCAACAGGGGAGCAAGCCCCACGTGAGATCACCTATGCCGAAGCAGTGCGCGAGGCGCTGCGCATGGCCATGCGCCAGGACGAGCGGGTGTTTCTGCTCGGCGAAGACATCGGTGTGTATGGCGGGGCCTTTGGTGTAACGGATGGTTTGCTTGAGGAGTTTGGGCCGGAGCGGGTGCGCGATACGCCGATTTCTGAGGCGACGATCGCCGGCGCGGCCATCGGTGCCGCCGTTGTTGGCATGCGTCCGGTAGCCGAAATCCAGTTTATGGACTTCATCACCCTTTCCATGGAGCAGCTCGTCTTGCAAGGCGCCAAGATGCGCTTCATGTTCGGCGGCAAGGCGCGTGTGCCGATGGTCTTGCGCACACCGGCCGGGGCGGGCACGGGTGCGGCCGCGCAGCACTCGGAGAGCCTGGAAGCATGGTTTGTGCACGTACCTGGGCTGAAGGTGGTCATGCCGGCGACGCCGTTTGATGTCAAAGGGCTGCTGCTGGCGGCCATCGCCGACGACAACCCGGTGATCTTCATCGAGCACAAGCTGCTCTACAAGACAAAAGGCCGTGTGCCTGAGGACTACTACACGATCCCCCTGGGCGTGAGTGACATCAAGCGTGCGGGCAAGGACCTGACCGTTGTGGCGACAGCAGTGATGGTGTCACGCGCTCTGGAAGCCGCCAAACAGCTTGCCGAAGAGGGGATCGAGATCGAGATCATTGATCCGCGTACACTCAAACCATTCGATGCTGAGCCGATGATCGAGTCGGTGTGCAAGACGGGCAAGGCGCTGGTGGTGCATGAGGCGCCGATCAGCGGCGGTTTTGGAGGCGAAGTCGTCGCCCAGCTTGTCGCCAGCCGCGCCTTCGACTACCTGGATGCACCGGTGCGCCGCCTGGCGGGGCTCGATATCCCCATTCCCTACAACCGTGAGTTGGAGCGGCGCGCTGTGCCGCAGGTGGAGGACATCGTGCGCGAGGCTCGCCTACTTGTGCAGGGGGCATACTGACATGGCAACGCCGATCATCATGCCCAAGTTCGGTATGACGCAGACCGAGGCAACCGTTGTGCGCTGGCTGCGCCAGGAAGGCGACCAGGTGCAGACGGGCGATCCGCTGCTGGAAGTGGAGACCGACAAGGTCAACATGGAGGTCGAGTCGCCAGCCGGCGGCATTTTGGCCGGCGTCAGCGTGCAGGAAGGCCAGGTTGTGCCCGTCACGGCGACGATCGGCTACATCTTGCAGGCGGGCGAGGCCCTGCCACCCGCCGCAATATTCCAGACAGAGGCGCGACGGGTGACGCCAGTTGCGGCGCGCATGGCCGCAGCAGCCGGCGTTGACATTGCGCAGGTACCAGCGGCAGACGCAGCGGGCCGCGTGACGCGGCGAGACGTTGAGGCGTACCTGGCGCGACCGCGCGCGACGCCGGCGGCGCGGCGCGTGGCGCGTGAGGGCGGAGTTGTCCTGGACTCCGTGGCCGGCAGCGGGCCGGAGGGGCGCATTCAGGCGGCGGATGTGGCGGACGTAGTGCAGGCAAAGCAGCAGCACGCGGCTCTTACTGCAGCGGCAGAGCCGCCCCACGCCGCGCAGACCATCGCGCTGCAGGGTATGCGCCGCACGATCGCCCGTAGGATGCAGGAGAGCTACCAGACGGCGCCGCACATCACGCTCACGGTTGAGGCCGACATGACGGCAGCAGAGACCCTGCGCTCCGAGTTGAACGCCTTCTCTGAGCGAACGAAGGGCCCGCGCATGTCGGTCACTGCCATCCTGGTGAAAGTGTGCGCCTGGGCGCTGCGGCGACACCCACTGGTCAACGCCTCGCTGCACGATGAGACAATCCATCTGCACGAGCAAGCCAACATCGGCGTGGCTGTGGCGCTGGACGAGGGGC
The DNA here is from genome assembly GCA_964402955.1 of uncultured Ktedonobacterales bacterium. Lineage (GTDB taxonomy): Bacteria > Chloroflexota > DTOL01 > DTOL01 > DAOUCN01 > CAYOEZ01. The sequence goes on from CAYOEZ010000001.1 coordinate 115,404, forward strand.
TGATCGTGCCGGTCATTCACGGCGCAGAGCGCCTGGGCATCGCCGAGATCGCTGGACAACTCGATGATCTCAGCCAGCGAGCGCGCCTGGGCAAGCTGACGCCCGATGACGTGATCGGCGGCACGTTCACCATCAGCAATCTCGGCATGTTTGGCGTCAAGCACTTCACGGCCATCATCAATCCGCCGCAAGCGGCAATCCTGGCGGTCGGGTGCATTGCCAAACGGGCGATTGTTGATGAAGCAACCGATCAGGTGCTCGTGCGCGCGATCATGGAGATGACGCTCAGCGCCGACCATCGCGTGCTCGATGGCGCAACGGCGGCGCGTTTCCTGGCCGATGTTGTGGCTGCTCTGGAGCGTCCTGGTTTGCTGCTTTGGTAGCACCATTCCACCACAGATTAGGAACGGGAACAAGGAGGAGGCAACGGTGAAACTCAGTGTTGATGTGATCGGCTACGGTGGGTACTTTACCAAAGGCAATGAGAAGCTGTCGCTTGAGGACGCAGTACGGCGGGCAGCGCGCTTTGGGTACGACGCGGCCTGCATCTTTGCGCATCGGCCGCTAGGCTTTCCGATGGACCTGAGCGTGGAGAGGCGCAAGAAGCTAAAGGCTCTCTATGAGGAGCTGGGCCTCGAGGTGGGGGGCATTGTCTGTTGCAACAATTTCGTGGATGCCAATCACGTACTGGTGTACAACACCGAGAAAGAGATCATGTACACCAAGGCGTGCATTGACCTGGCGGTGGACATGGGCAACCGGCTGGTGCGCGTGATGGCATCGCTGTGGGGCTATTTCCAGAACCCCTACGTGGCTGAGGGATATGGGTTGCCGGCCTTTGAGTCACGTTCGCGGCGGGTCTCGCGCGGCGAGGATTTCCTGGAAGCGTGGCATCAAGTGCGCGAGGCGCTGACAGAGGTGGCCAAGTACGCGCAAGACAAGGGAGTGACGCTGGCGCTGCAGACTCATCCGGAAATCACTAACAACAACGATGACACGCTGGAGATGCTGGCCGAAGTCGGCGTAGACAGCCTGAAGGTGGGAGTGGACCTGCCTTTGATGGAGGCATACGACCCCGAATCGGTGAAGGCGACCGTGCGCAAGATGAGCAAGGTGATGGTCTACTCGCACACGATCTCACTGGCCACCCTGCACACGATTGGCGGCGCCGCCTATGGCTGGGAAGAAGTGACGCCCGGCGGCCCGCGCGATCCGCTGCCGTGGGAAACGTTCATCGAGACCTGCAAAGAGATCGGCTACAAGGGTTTGCTTTCGCACGAGCAGTGCTCGCCCATTGTGGTCAAGGGACATCAACTGGGTACCCTGGCCACCGTTGACGAGCGCTATGTGGAGGCGCGCAACTACTTCCGCAAACTGCTGAAGAAGTACGATTGCTACACCGGCAACAAGCCGGAATACGTGGAGTACAAGTAAGATGACAATGAAACCTAGATTCTCGAAAACGGTCATCGGCGCCGTCAATGCCGACAATCCTGATTGGCGGATGAACACCTTCCTCACCGCCGGCGACATCAACAGCGACGGCAAGGTTGACCTTGTCGCCAGCGGATGGAACGGGCGCATGGCCTGGCTGGAAAACCGCGGCCGAGCGCCCTGGGTGGAACACGTCATCGATGACGCCGTGAAGGACGTGGAGTGCGGCGGCTGCTTGCTCGATCTGACAGGCAATGGCCGGCTGGATGTCGTCTGCGGCTCAGCGCGCGGCGGGCTGGTCTGGTGGTGGGAAAACCCCGGTTCGTCTGGCGGCGCGTGGAGGAAAACGACGATCATCAACACCAGCGCAGGCTTCTTCCACGATACGGCCATCGGCGATGTGACCAACGATGGGCGCGTCTCGCTGGTGATGACTCACCAGCATCCGCCCGAAGGCGGCATGTCGCTCATGTATGTGCCGATTCCCAAGCATCCGTTTGTCTCGCCTTGGCCGAGCGTGGCGACCATTACCGAGCACAAGACGGAGCCGCTGGTAGGCCCCGACGGCACGGTTGTCAAACAGCAGTCCGAGGAAGGACTGGCCATCGGCGATGTGGACGGCGACGGCAAGAATGAGATCGTCGCCGGCAACTTCTGGTACAAGCTCGTGAATGGCACGTGGCAAGAGCACCGGTTTGCGCACGGCTACGTTACCAACAAGGCGGCCATCGGCGATGTGGACGGCGACGGCAAGAATGAGATCGTCCTGGCCGAAGGCGACCCCATGATCTACGGCAAAATCCAGGGCGGACGTCTGGGCTGGTTCAAGCCCGGCGCCGACATTCATGAGTTGTGGGTGGAGCATACGCTCGACGATGGGTTGATAGATGCGCATTCCCTGCAACTGGCGGATGTCAGCGGCAATGGCCGGGTGGACATCGTGACCGGCGAGATCGGCTGGGCAGACCCGCAGCGGGGCTACCGCCGGCGCGCGCCGTGGGTGCTCCTGTTCGAGAATCTGGGCGGCGGCCAGTTTGCCCGCCACATTCTTGACCAAGGTACTGGCGCCCACGAAAACGTGGTGGTAGACCTGGATGGAGACGGCAGGCTCGATGTGGTGTGCAAGCCGCTGCACGGCCCCGATCGTTTCAACATCGTTGCGCTCTTCAATGACACGAAGGCCTGAGCAACCATGCTCGCTGTCATGCTCGCTGTCATGCTCACTGAAGGAGGATGATCATGCGTATCGGTGTCTTTACCGCTTTGTGGCAAGACCTGCCCTTTGAGGCTGCCCTGGACATGGCTGCCGCCGCGGGCGTCACCGCAGTCGAGATCGGCTGCGGCGGCTATCCAGGCAGCCAGCACTGCCCCGTAGATGCCCTGCTTGCCAGCGCCAGCAAACGCAAGGAGTGGCTGAAGGCCATCACCTCGCGCGGCCTGATTCTCAGCGGACTGAGCGTGCACGGCAACCCGGTCCATCCCAACCGCGCCATTGCGCAGGCGCATGATCAGGCCTTCCGCAAAGCCTGCAAGCTAGCCGGGTTGCTGGAAGTGCCTGTTGTGAACATGTTCTCCGGCTTGCCCGGCGGGGCGCCAGCCGATACCATGCCCAACTGGGTAACCTGTCCCTGGCCCAATGAGTTCACCGCCATCCTCAAGTACCAATGGGATGAGGTGACGGTTCCCTACTGGAAGGACACGGTCAAGGTCGCCGACGCCAACAAGGTGAAGATCGCCTTCGAGATGCACCCGGGCATGCTCGTTTACAATGTGGAGACGTTGCTGCGCCTGCGCAACGCTGTCAGCCCCACGCTCGGCTGTAACTTCGACCCGAGCCACCTGTGGTGGAATGGCGTGGATGCGCTGGCGGCGATTCGTGCCCTGGGCGAAGCTATTTTCCATGTGCACGGCAAGGACTGCTATGTAGACAGCCTCAATGTGACGGTCAACGGCTGCAATGACAACAAACCCTATGCCCAGATCCCTAAGCGATCCTGGACATTCCGTAGCATCGGCTATGGCCATGACGCGAAGGTGTGGAAAGATATCGTCAGCGCCCTGCGCCTGGTCGGCTACGACTATGTGATCTCCATCGAGCACGAGGACCCGCTGATGTCGCAAGGCGAAGGCCTGGCCAAGGGCATTGCCCTGCTCAAAGAAGCCTGTATCGTCGAGAAGCCGGGGGCGATGTTCTGGACGTAGCAGACGCCCTCCCGGGGGTCGCCAGATCAGACAGGTTCTGCGTAGACCTGTCTGGTGCGGCCAGGGACTGACAATAGCTCAAGGAGGCCGTATTGGACAGTCAACGAACGGGCTGGCAACTGACAGTGCTCGATGCTGATCTGCCCGCCGAAAGCCTGCCGGGGATGGCCGTGGGAGACTTCGACCGTGACGGGCGAATAGAGGTTGTGTCTGCCGGCGGCGCTCTGCTCTGGCACCGGCCAATCACCCTCGAACGAGGCGTCATCTACCCCCACAGCGTCCAGGTGGGCGTCGCTCTGGAGGACGTTGACGGCGACGGCCTCCTCGAAGTGGTCGCCGCACCCCGGGCCAACCCTGACGGCAAGGATGAAAACTGGACGCTCTGCTGGTTTAAGCCCGGCCAGGATGCCAGCAAACCATGGACACAGGTTGTCATAGACCCGGCGACAAGCGGCGGCCCTCACGACCTCATCTTCGCCGACGTAGACAACGACGGCAAGAACGAGCTGATTGCTCCACATGTCCATTGCGACTATCCCGGCCTGTTTATCTACAAGCCGGGCATAGACATCCACCAGCCCTGGCGGCGACACGCGGTGCAGCAGGGTTTCTTCGGCGACGGCACCACAGCGGCTGATCTGGACGGCGACGGCTGGATCGAGATCGTCTCGGGGCCCTACCTCTACCACTGCCCGCCTGACGGGCCATTCTCTGGCCCCTGGATCAAGACAACCCTGGCGCCGGCTTTTCGTGAAATGTGCAAGGCGACGGTTCTCGACATCACCGGTAACGGCCGGCCCGATGTGATCATGTCCGAGGCGGAGTACCGAGATGGTCGCATCTCCTGGTTCGAGAACCGTACCCGCGAAGACCCGGCTCATCCCTGGATTGAGCATATTCTGGAGCGGCCCGTCTACTATGCTCATACCCTCCAGGCATGGCACGACAAAGACGGCGCCGCCCACATCTTTACGGCGGAGATGCACAAAGGCGGCTGGGAACAATCGCCCAACTGGGACGCACGGCTCATCCAGTATGTGTCTGCCGACAAGGGCAGAACCTGGCAGCGCGAGCTGATCTACCAGGGCCAGGGCACGCAGGAAGCCATCGCCAGCGACTACGACGGCGACGGGGAGATCGAGATCGTCGGCCACGAGACCTATGTACCGCGCATCCACCTGTGGAAGCGCATCAAACAAGACACGCCGCTCCTGCACTTCCGCCACCAGTTCATTGATCGCGACAAGCCCATGACCGGTACCGACATTCTGGCCGTGGACATTGACGGCGACGGGCTGAAGGATGTGGTCTGCGCCAAATGGTGGTACAAGAATCCGACCTGGGAGCGGGTTGAGATTCCCGGCGTCTACCAGATTCTCAACGCACATGACCTGGACGGCGATGGCCGGCAAGAGCTCCTGGCTATCAAGGGTAAGGCCCCATCCGACGGCTGGTATAGCGGGATGAACTGCGTCCTCTGCTGGCTCAAAGCCGTTGACCCCATCAAGGGGGTATGGGAGGAGTATGCCATTGGCGAAGGCAACGGCGACTGGCCACATGGCACACTGATCGCGCCGCTGCTGCCGGGCGGCAAGCTGGCGCTCGTCACGGGCTACCACAGCGCCGGGCATGGCGGCGATCGGCCGGAGATCTGGGAGATTCCGGCTGACCCGCGCCAGCATCCCTGGCCCAAGCGTCTCCTGGCCGACATCGTCTACGGCGAGGAGTTCGCAGCCTGCGATATTGACGAAGATGGCAGGCTGGACATCGTGGCGGGGCCGTGGTGGCTGGAGAACCTGGGCGATGGAACGTTCCGCCCCCATCGCTATGCCGATGAGAGCTTCAGCGACGTCTGCCGCCTGCGCGTGGCCGACATTCTCGGCAACGGTCGCCCGGGCGTCGTGCTCGTTGAGGAAGATGTAGACTACACGGTGCGCCAGGCAGCGTTTCGGCGGATCGCCTGGTTCGAGCGGCCAGCCAACCCGAAAGAGGGTCTGTGGCCGATGCACGTCATAGATATGGTGCGCAGTCCCCATGCGGTCGATGTGGGCGACCTGGACGGCGACGGTGAGATCGAAGTCGTCGTCGGCGAGCACGACCCCTTCTTCCCTTATCGCTCCCATAACCGCGCATTGGTGTACAAGAAAGCCGACGCGGCAGGACGATCGTGGCGCTACTGCGTGATTGACAACCGTTTCGAGCACCACGACGGCGTCAGAGTCGTTGAGCTAACGCCGGGTAAGCTGAGCATCATCAGCCACAGTTGGGCCGAAAGCAAGTACGTGCACCTGTGGCAAGTGGAGTAGTCGCGAGCAATGATGGACAAGAAGACCCGCCTGCTGACAACGTTCGCCCTGCGCCAGCCCGATCGCCCTCCGATCCTGGGCGGCTGGCTCTACGCGCCGGATACGATTCGGCAGATCGTTGCTTGCAGCGAAGACGAATACGACGCTCGGCCCTTGTTCTGGGGCATAGAGGCGGAGCGCCTGCTCGGCTCGGATGGCATGATGAGCATATTCTCGCCGCAGCGACGTGGTCGTTGGTGTATCGTAGACCACGAAACGCTGGACGCGCGCTCCGCCTACACGATTGAGGCTGTTCTGGCCGACATCGCCGCCCTACCCGAACCGGACGACGTTACGCCATATGCTCAGGACGTTGACGGCGCCGCCTATGTGGTAAAGTTTTCGGATGGCCTGTCGGCGGCTGGCCAGTGGTGCCTCAAATCGCAAACCTACACTGAGTTCATTGCCCAATACCAGGAGCGCCAGCGCCAGTGCGGCGATATGCTCTGGTGCGCCGCCGACTGGAGGCTCATACCCCATGGCTTATGGTACCCCTGGTACGGGTATGAGACATCCATGCTTACCCTGGCCCTTCACCATGAGCAATACCGTAAGCTGATACGCCTCAGCGCGCTGCGGGCGCGACGGCAAGCCGAGCTTCTCGCGCGTGGCATCAGCGAGGGCGTCTGCCCTCCGGCCGTTCTGACGGGCGAAGACCTTTGTTCACAGCAGGGCCCGCTGGTCTCTCCGGAATGGCTGCGCCGCGAGTATTGGCCGCTGGTAGAGTATGCCATCGAGCCTCTCGTGCGCATCGGGGCAAAGGTGGTCTGGCATTGCGATGGCAACTACCGGCCCCTGCTGCCGGACATTCTGGCGTGCGGCGTGGTCGGGCTGCAAGGCTTTCAACCCGAATGCGGCATGAGTCTGCAATGGATCGCCGATCTGCGCACGCGTTCGGGTGATCCGCTGCTTATCTTCGGGCCCATGCCGGTCACGGGCGCGCTACGCTTCGGGACGCCGGACGATGTGCGCAGTGAGGTGCGCTGGGCAATGGACATGTGCCGCGATAAGGCTGCGCTGGCCTTTCTGACCAGCAACACCATCAACCCGGATGTGCCGGTGGAGAACATCCGCGCCTATCGCGATGCTGTTTTGCATAGCGCGTGGTGAGCACGGTAATGAGGAGGGTACATGACATCTGAGGCATCACCCCATCTGGCTGTGACAGTCGGCGCCGCCGGCCATGAGCGCAACAACAAGCCTGCCGAGATTCACCTGCCCGGCCTCGGTGAGGAGTATCCAGTAGACGTTGTTGAAGTGGATGCCGCGGGTCGTGTTCTCGATTCCGTGACGCCGTTTCAGTCCGACCGGCAAACTGCCGACGGCGTGGGCAACCGCCTGACGATCATGATGAGCGGCGTCACACCAGCCTCCACGACGCGCCGCTATCGCGTCTCACTGGGACGGGGAACGCCGCGTACGACGCCTGCTCAGGTCAGCGTGAGCGAGGCTGGCGACTGGCAAGGGCAAAAGAGCTTTGAGATCGCAACGCCCAACGCCGTCTACTACTACCACAAGCAGGGCGCCGGCTTCGCCAGCCTGCTTGACCGCGACGGCAACGACTGGATCAGCTTCCGCCCGACCGGCGGCTCGGCAGGGCACTACCGCGGCATTCCCAACCTGGGCGTCTGTGGCCACCCCGGCTACACCAACAGCGTCAGCCAGGTGATCAACAATGGCCCCCTCGTGGCCACTATCTACTCCGAAACAACAGACGGCGCCTGGGCCTTCGCCTGGGACATTTTCCCGCACTACGCGCGTCTGACCATTCTGAAAGCCGGCGGCATGTACTGGTTCCTCTACGAGGGGACGCCGGCAGGCAAGCTCGACCTGCCCAATCAGTACTGCGTGCGCTCGCCAGGTCTGCGCACGCCCGCCGGTGAGATCTGGAGCGGCGATCTGCCCGATCCGGAGTGGGTCTACTTCGGCGATGAGACGATCAAGCGCATCATCTACCTTGTCCATCACGAAGACGACGACCAACCCGACCAGTATTGGCCAATGGAAAACAACATGACGGTGTTTGGCTTTGGCCGGGTGTACCGGACAATCGAGCGCTACATGCAGCGAGTCCCAGCCCACTTTACGGTCGGCCTGGCCGATGGCGGCGACCTGGAGAGAGCGACGCGGGCGATCAACGCGGCGTTTCGCGACCTGGCAGTCATTGTGGAGTGATCTCGCTCCACACGGCGGGCGAAGCGAGTATGGAGCAGTAAGGACGGTCAATACATAGGGAGGGAACATGAGCAAGAAACCGGTGATCACGGTCATTGGGGCGGCCAGCACGACGTTTGGCCCCAAGGTGCTGCGTGATATTCTCAACCACGCGGAGGTGGGCGGCTGTACGATTCGCTTCGTAGACATCAACGAGCAGCGCCTGACCGTCTACGACAAACTTGCCCACCGCATCAACGACATCATCAAAGAGCCGCTGACGATGGAGTCCACCACCGACCGGCGCAAGGTGCTGGCCGGCAGCGACTACGTCATCATCAACGTGGATACCGGACACTACCACACCTACCGGCTGGATTTCTCCATTCCGGTCAAGCACGGCATCCGTCAGGTGTTGGGGGAATTGGGCGGTCCGGGCGGCCTGTTCCATTCGCTGCGCCAGATACCGCTGCACCTCGACATCGCCCGCGACATCGAGGAATTGTGCCCTAACGCCACGCTCATGGTGGCGTCGAACCCGCTCAATCGTATCTGCCTGGCCCTGGAACGCTACACCAAAGTTGGACAGATCCTCGGCCTGTGCCATGGCGCTGAGATGTCGCCGCATCTGTTCCTCAACCGCGTCATGGGCGTAGACGGCGACGACATGGAGTTCACCGCCGCCGGCACCAATCATTTCACCTGGTTCCTGGACGTGCGCCGCCGCTCCAGCGGCGAGGACCTCTATCCGCTGCTCAAGCAATCGCTGGCTAAGATGGATGCGGGAGGCGCCATGCCCCTCACCCGCAAGCTGTTGGAGGTCTACGGTTACTACCCGGCCTGCCTGGACAGCCATTTCGGCGAATACATACCCTACGCCTACGAGTTCATCGGGCTAAAGGGCTTGAACTTTGATGCCCTGCTCGATCAGGAGGACAGGCGCTGGCAGTACCTCGCCGATCTGGCCGAGAACCGGGTAGAGTGGGACAAATACGAGCAGATTCACGGTGAGCAGACCGTGCTCTCGCGCGAGCTGCGCCTCGACGATTTCTTCAAACCGCGCAGTTGGGCCGACACCCTGGCCTTCCCGATCATCGCAGCCACGATCGGCAACCGTGTGCATCGCATGCCCGCCCTCAACATGCTCAACAACGGCGCCATCACCAACCTCCCCGCCGATGTCTTCGTGGAGACGCCGGCGATCGTGGACGGTGCGGCGGGCGTGCGGCAGATGCACATCGGCGATCTACCCAAGCCGCTGGCTGCCTTCTGCCGGCGCGATATTGACCAGATGGAGCTGACCGTCGAGGCGGCTGTGAAGGGAGACCGCAACCTTGTCCTGCAGGCCATGCTGCTCGACCCGGTGGTGGACAGCGTGAGCGCCGCCGAAAGCATATGTGACGAGATGTTCAAGACGCACGCGCAGTACCTGCCGCAGTTCGCCTGATAGTGGAGGGCTCATGATGAGTGCATTTCGCTTTAAGCATCACCTGGTTGATGTTGATCTGCCCGAGCAATACTATGCCCAGACGGCGCTGGTAGACCTGGACAACGATGGACGGCTGGAATATGTCACCGGCCAGCGCCTGGGCGACATCTTCTGGTACAAGCGCCATGCGCCAGACAAATGGACGCGCCATCTGCTGGGCAGGGATTCGCCCTCCGATGTCGGCGCCTGCGCCTTCGATGTGGACGGCGATGGCTATGCCGATCTCGTGTGTGGCGGCGCATGGTATCGTAACTCGCGCGATCCCGACCAGCCGTTCACGCGCTTTGTTTTCGACGCCGACCTGAACAGCGTGCACGATGTCGTCGCCGCCGACCTGGATGGCGACGGTCGCCTCGAGGTCATCACTATGTCCGACAAAAGCAACTTGCGCTGGTACAAGATACCCGCCGATGCAACGCAGATCTGGCAGCGCCACGACATCGGCCGCGCCGTGCACGCTGGCGCGTCGGCCGGCGATGTTGACGGCGATGGCGATCTGGACATCGTGCGTACCGACGTCTGGTTCGAGAATGTGGATGGAGACGGAACCAGGTGGATTGAGCATCCGATTGGCCCCAACACGCCGCCGCCAGCCGATTTCTGTCCGCCTTTCGCCTACAACGCCACCTACAGCGTGGTTTGCGACATGAACCGGGATGGCAAGAACGACATCGTCTTCACCGATGCCGAGATTCCGGGCGGCAAGATCTGGTGGATGGAGAACCTTGACGGCCAGGGACGGACGTGGCAGCGCCACGAGATCTACAATCGGGGCGATGAACCGCGCCGCGGCGCCTATCACAGCCTGTATGTGGGCGACCTGGATGGCGATGACGACCTCGACGTGTTCAGTTGCGAAATGGAGGCCGTCGGAGGAGATCGGCCGCCGCGTTACTACATCTGGGAGAACGTGGATGGGCGCGGGGGCCTCTGGCGAGAGCACGTGATCCTCGACGCCAACCTGGGCGGACATGCGGCGCAGGTGGGTGACATTACTGGCAACGGTAAGCTCGACATCATCGCTAAGCCCTGGCGGGCCAAGCCGAGCAACGCCCTGGGCGGCAAGACGTTCGTTGTCTTTCTCGAGAACCTGTCCGCTTGAGGAGACCGCTAAACCCGAAAAACCCCTATTGACATTGGGACAGTATGCTGTTATAATGTTATCATGTTTGAGGGCAGTGCGGTGTTGGGATGATGGGGAACACAGACCATCCTGGATGGTGATACTGGCAACGTAGAGCCGCCACATATGGCAGGGAGCACGACGAAAGGGGGTGATCGCCGGATTCCAGCATACAAGCCTTGCTGCGCCAGCTTGACTCGAACGGCGCAGCAACCAGTCGTCAACGCACTGGTCCCGTCTATGTGACGACCCTCTGTCACACAGACATGCTACAAGGACAAGGTTTCCGCGTGTACGACCTGAAGGTACGACAAGCTGCAGAAAGCGTGGCAATACGCTTGTCGCCTGTTTTCCGAGGAAGTGAAAATAAGGAGGATTCCAATGGGTCCGAAGCATTTGTCTCGCAGGCAGTTCCTGAGCCTGACCGCCCTGGCTGGCGCTGGCGCCGCGCTGGCCGCCTGCGGCGCGACGCCAACGGCAACGCCCGTGCCCCCCACCGCGACGAAGCCGCCGGTGGCCGCGCCAACCGCTGCACCCGCTGCACCCGCTGCGCCCACAGCCACCAAGCCGCCAGCCGCGCCAGCAATGAACGAAGCTCCCATGCTGGCCGATATGGTCAAGGCTGGCAAACTGCCCGCACTCAAAGACCGACTGCCGCTCAACCCCAAGGTCATCAAGCCGATCGAGAAAGTTGGTGTGTATGGCGAGACCCTCAACCGGGGCAGCGTTAACATGGGTGATTACCTTGGCGTCAGCCAGCAGCATGAGCCGCTGTTTGAAAGCGCCTATCCTTTCCCCGCGTCGGGGCCGGTCGAGCCCAACCTGGCGGAAAGCTGGGCATTCAACGCTGATGGCACGCAACTGACCTGCAATCTGCGCAAGGGCATGAAGTGGTCCGATGGCCAGCCCTTCAGCCCCGACGACATCTTGTTCTTGTGGGAAGACGTCTGGGGAACCAAGGAAGCCCTCGCGCCGATGCCTGGCGCTGCCTATGTGGAAGCGGGCAAGCCGCCCACGCTGGCCAAGGTTGACGATAACACCATCAAGTTCACGTTCCACAAACCGTTCTACTACGCCCTCAACAACTTCGCTTCGATGCCGGAGTGGGCATGGCCCAAGCACTACATGAAGCAGTTCCACCCCAAGTACACGCCCAGCGCCACCTGGGAGGTCTTCATCAAGAATAAGCGCTGGGATGAGGGACGCGGCAAGGTCACGATGCAAGCCTGGATGCTCGAGTCGTACCAGGCCGACAAAGGCCTCAAGATGGTGCGCAACCCCTACTACTGGAAAGTGGACACGTCTGGCAATCAGCTTCCTTACATCGACCGTGTTGTATGGAACGTCATCCAGGATCGGCCCACCATTGCGCTCAAGGCTGTGGCGGGCGAGATTGATGTGGATGGCATGTGGGTGGGCATCCCGCAGATCCCGTTGTTCTTTGCCGAAAAGGACAAGCGCGGTTTTACCCTGGGCTGGTACAAGGGCGAGATCGCCTGGCGCATGCTGGCCAACATGGACCATCCGGATGAGACCATCCGCAAGACGTTGCGCGACGTCAACTTCCGGCGGGCGGTCGCTCTCGCCCTAGACAGGAAGGCGATCAACAAGACCTTCTACTATGATCTGGCGACGGTGTTCAACGCATGCTTCAGTCCGGCGACGCCGTTCTACGAACCTTTCTGCGCCACCACCTACGCGGCCTACGACCCGGCTGAGGCCAAGAAGCTGCTCGACCAGGCCGGCTACAAGGACGTGAACAACGATGGCGTGCGCGAGTCTGCCGACGGCAAGCCGCTGCAACTGATAATTGACGTCTACCAGCATGACCTCTACGTACCGCTGATGGAAATGGTCGTCGAGCAGCTCAAAGCGGTTGGCCTCAAGGCCGTCCTGAACATCCAGCAGCAGGACGCCATCTTCCAGCGCAAGAATGCCTGGGAGTACATGTTCACCGTCGGCGACTACGACGGTTCGGGCACCCCGCTGGAGAGCCCGGATCACTTCATCCCCATCAACGACACCACACCGGTCTGGCATCACCTGGCGTCCAAGGCGCCGATGAGCCCGGAGTATGCCAAGTTTGCCGAACTCGTCAGCAGCGCCAAGACGGTGTCACGCGATGAGATGATCAAGCGCATGAAGGAAGCCACCAAGATCATGGCCGAGCAAGTGTTTATGTGGTCTGTCGGCAGCATGGACCGGCCGTACTTCATCGGCAAGGGTGTCTTCAACGTGCCCAAGGAAGCCTCGCGCTTCCCCGCTGACACTCCGCCGCTCCGGCTCTACCAGGCCTACATCAAGCGATAGGTGCACACAGGGTAAGACGGGACGCCGTCCTGTCCCGTCTTACCTCTCTTGCACCCCTGGGGAGAAAAGATGCTCCGATTTATCCTGCGCCGGCTCCTCAATATGATCCCGCTCGTGTTCCTGATCTCGATCGTGAGCTTTCTGATCATCCAGCTCCCGCCGGGCGATTATGTCACCAACTATGCCACCCAACTGCAACAGATGGGGTCCACCACATCCGACGATCTTCTTGAGGCTCTGCGCGCCCAGTACGGCCTGGGCCAGCCCGTCTATGTGCAATACGTGAAGTGGGTTTCCGGCTTTCCGCGCGGAGACTTCGGTATCTCGATGACCTACGGCAACAAACCGGTGGGCAGTCTCATCGGTGAACGTTTCATGCTGACGATCGCCATCTCGCTGGCCACACTCTTCATCTCGTGGGGCATCGCCATTCCGATCGGCGTCTACTCCGCCACCCACAAGTACCAGGCGACGGACTATGCGTTGACGTTCATTGCTCTGATAGGCATTGCCGTGCCCAATTTCCTGCTCGCCCTGGTCATGATGTTCATTGCCGTGTTCTTCCTCGACGCTACGTCGGTCGGCGGGCTCTTCTCGGCGGCCTATGCCGATGCTCCGTGGTCGTTCGCCAAGCTCAAGGACCTGGCGAACCACCTGCCGATTCCCCTGCTGGTGATTGGTCTGGGCGGCACAGCCGGCACAATGCGAGTGATGCGCGGCAATCTCCTTGATGTTCTGGACATGCAGTTTATTCAGACAGCGCGCGCCAAAGGCTTGAAAGAGAGAATCGTCATTTGGAAGCACGCCGTTCGCATTGCTATCAACCCGTTGATCAGCCGTCTGGGAATGTACTTTCCTGAGCTCTTCGCCGGAACAATCATTGTCTCCATCGTCCTGGACTTGCCGACCATCGGGCCCATGTTCCTGCGCGCCCTGATCGGTCAAGATATGTTCCTGGCGGGAACTATTCTCTTTTTCTCGTCGGTTATGCTGATCGTTGGTAACCTCATTGCCGACGTCGTCCTTGCGCTGAGCGATCCGCGCATCCGATATGACTGAGTGGAGGAGTGCATGCCTTTCTCGAAGGACATACTGACGAAGATCCGTGCCCTGAGACAGAGAGGCGCCGCTGCCGCCAAACCGGCGCAGGACGGCGAGCCGTTCCACTTCCTCACCCTGCGCGAGTTGATGTGGCGGAAGTTCCTGCGCAACAAGGTGGCTGTCCTGTCGGGCATCGTGTTGATCATGATTTACCTGGTCATGATTCTGGCCGAGTTCTTTTCGCCCTATGACTGGAACCATCCTTTCACAGACTATCTGTACACGCCGCCGCAAGCCCTGCACTTCGTCGACGACCAGGGGCAGTTCAGCCTGCGACCGTTTGTCTATCCCATTGTGGGCAAGCGCGACCTCAAGACCTTCCGCTTTGTCTATGCAGAGGATCGCACGCGCAAGGAGTATGTTCGCTTCTTTGTACGGGGCGACCCCTACTCCTGGCTGGGCGTGCAGACGAACCTGCACTTCTTTGGCGTCAAGGAGGGAACGCTCTACCTGTTGGGCACCGATGTGCGCGGGCGCGACATGCTCTCGCGCATCATCATGGGTAGCCGAATCTCGCTGACCATTGGCTTGTTGGGCGTCGCCATTACCGTGTTCCTGGGCTCAGTGATCGGCACCGTCTCCGGCTATTTTGGCGGCAAGCTGGACGATATTATCCAGCGGGTCATCGAGTTTATTCGCTCGTTCCCCACCCTACCGCTGTGGATGTCGCTCAGCGCCGCTCTACCGCCAGACTGGCCGTCGCACATGGTGTATCTGGGCATCATCGTTGTCCTGTCGTTTATTGGCTGGACAAGCCTGGCGCGCGAGGTGCGCGGCAAGATTCTCTCGCTCAGAACAACCGATTTTGTCCTTGCCGCCGAATCCAGCGGGGCCAGTACGCCGCGTCTGGTCTTCGTGCACATGATACCGAGCGTGGCCAGCCACATCATGGTGATCGCCACCCTGAGCATCCCAGGCATGATTCTGGGCGAAAGCGCCCTCAGCTTCCTGGGGCTGGGCATTAAGCCGCCCTTGACCAGTTGGGGACTATTGCTGGCCCAGGCGCAGAAGGTCGAGGTCATGCGGCTCTATCCCTGGATGCTGATGCCCGGTATCTTCATTGCCGTTGTCGTTCTGGCTTTCAACTTCCTGGGCGATGGGCTGCGCGACGCCATTGACCCGTTCTCGTGAGAGCAAACACGGGAGGCAGCGTGAACCGAGAAACCGTTCTAGATATCACTGATCTGAAAACCTACTTCCAGACCGAACAGGGAACTGTACGGGCTGTGGATGGCGTCAGCCTGTCTGTACACAAGGGCGGCACGCTGGGTGTGGTGGGCGAGAGCGGCTGCGGCAAGAGCGTGACAGCGCTATCCGTCATGCAGATACTGCCGCGGCCAAAGGCCAAGATCGTCGGCGGCTCCATCGTCTACCACCGCCGCACTGGCGAGCGGGTGGACATCACTGCCCTTACCCCCGATAGCGACGAGATACGCAGCATTCGGGGCAACGAGATTGCCATGATCTTCCAGGAGCCGATGACAT
>CAYOEZ010000002.1:0-10316 GCA_964402955.1 uncultured Ktedonobacterales bacterium
GCGCCGGTTCAACCGGAAGCCCGGCCATGAAATCCTCCGACGCCCGCCTCACCGGCACAGATGACGAGATGTGGATTGACGGCGGCAGCTTCAAACTGAAGGTGCCGGCCTCCTTCAACAAGACGCTGGTTGGTTGGCTGAACAAAGACATGGTCTTCGGCATTCGCCCTGAGGCTGTCTACGACAAGCGCTACTATCCCGGCGCCAACCCGGACGACAACATGAATACCAGCGTCGACGTCGTCGAGCCAATGGGCAGCGAAGTCTATATCTACCTCATGACGGGCACGAAGCCGTTCATCGCCCGCATGGATTCCCGCACCCAGGTCCGCCCCGGAGACAAGCTGGAAGTTTCGATCAACATGGAACACATGCATATCTTCGACAAGCAGACACAGGTGGCGATCACCTAGTTCATGGGTGCAGGCATACTGGACCATCGTATCCTGCCGGCAACAATGCCGCAATTCAGGGGATAAGCTCCGTTCGCAAAGGGGGCTTATCCCCTCGTTGCACTATGTGAAACGTCCCAGGCTGCAACAACGTGGGACGTCCGCAAAGCAAGGAGATACGCTATGGAACTTGACATGCTCAAAGAGCTGGCCGTCGACTCGCCAGCGAAGATCGTCCTGCTCGTGTTGGACGGCCTGGGCGGGCTAGCCCAGGAAGCGGGCGGCAAAACAGAACTCGAAACAGCCCACAAGCCCAATTTCGACGCTCTGGCTGCCAAATCATCGTTGGGACAAACCCATCCCGTCGCGCCCGGCGTCACTCCCGGCAGTGGGCCTGGCCATCTCGGCCTCTTCGGCTACGATCCGGTGAAATTTCTGATTGGCCGCGGCGTTCTGGAAGCGCTGGGCATTGGCTTCGATCTGAAAGATAGCGACGTCGCCGCCCGCGGCAACTTCTGCTCGGTTGACGATCAGGGCCTGATCACTGACCGCCGCGCTGGCCGCATCAGCACCGACACCTGCATCCAGCTCTGTTCTGAGTTGCGCAAGGTTAAGCTGCCGGGCGTTGCGGTTTTCGTCGAGCCGGTTAAGGAACACCGTTTCGTCCTCGTGCTGCGCGGCGAGGGGCTTTCCGGCCATCTCAGCGAGTCGGATCCACAGCGACTGGGTGTCACGCCCCTGGATGTCGAGGCCACCGATCCGGTAGCGAAGAAGACGGCCGATCTGGTCAATGCCTTTGTGCGCGAAGCACGCAAAGTTCTTGCCCCGCACCGTCCGGCCAATATGCTGCTTCTGCGCGGTTTCGCCCGCCATCCGCACATGCCCACGCTGCAACAGCTCTTCGGGCTAAACCCGGCCGCAATTGCCCTCTACCCGATGTATAAGGGGCTGGCGACGCTGGCCGGCATGCAAATTCTGCCCATTGTCAAGGCTGAGGGCGGAAGCGGAACGACGATTGCTGAGGAGTTTCTGACTCTGAAGGCCAATTTCAACGCCTTCAACTTCTTCTTCATCCACATCAAAGGCACAGACTCTGCCGGTGAGGACGGCGACTTTGCACGCAAGGTATCGGTTATTGAGGATGTCGACAAACACCTACCCGAAATCCTCGCCCTCAATCCTGACGTGCTGATCGTGACCGGCGACCATTCGACGCCGGCCGTGCTCAAGAGCCATAGCTGGCACCCCGTGCCCTTCATGCTCTATGCACGCAATGTGCGCGCCGATGGCGTCGCCGAGTTCGGCGAGCGCGCCTGCTCACGCGGCTCACTGGGCACGTTCCTGGCCAAAGATGGCTTGATCCAGGCTCTCTCCTGCGCCGGAAAGCTCACCAAGTTCGGAGCGTAGCGAATCCACGTACAGAGGCTCGCGGAACACCGGGCCAAAAAAGTTCCGCACATCCTCGCCGATTGGCGCCGATGTGCGGATCGCAAAGCTCACTGTCCTGCGGGTTTCTTCTGCTTCGTCTAGCGCCTGGGCAACTGCGCCCCCAGGTCATAGTGTTTGATGAAACCCCAGCGCCGCGGCGGCCAATACGACAGCCAGGCCCTGCCGACCACTTTGCTCTGCTGAAGCATGCCGAACGAGCGCGAATCGCTGGAGTTGCCCCGGTTGTCCCCCATGACAAACAACTCACCCTGGCCGACAATGGCCGGCCCCCACGATGATGTTGGCCCCACCTGGACATACGGCTCAGCAAGCGGTTGGCCGTTGATGTAGATCTTGCCCAGCCGCACCTCAACCTTGTCGCCTGGCAGACCAATCACGCGCTTGATGAAATCGCGTGAGGGGCTGGTTGGCGGCACGAAAACAATCACATCCCCACGCTGCGGGGGGTGGAAGAAACCATCGAGGAATTTGCTGCCGCGGGCCGAGCGGCCGATGGTGGCGCGCAGCAGGTTGACCGGAAAACCGGTGTTGTAGACGAGGTGATCGACAACCAGATACTGGCCATCGTGGATATTGGGCTCCATACTCATCCCTTCCACGCGGAAATTACGCCAGACGGTCTGGATGACCAGGAAGACCAGGATAGCGAACACCAACGTTTCGAGTATCTCGCGCAGCAGCGGCGCCACGTTCACACCAGCCTTGGCAGCAGGCGATGTCCCGACATCTTCGCTTCGGAGCTGAGGCATCTCTTCGCTCATGGCAATTGCTTCTTCAGATCATAGTGTTTGATGAATCCCCAAACATCCGGCGGCCAATAGCGCAGCCACGCCTTGCCGACCACGTTCGTGAGCGGCAACATGCCAAAGACACGCGAATCGGAGGAATTGCCACGGTTGTCGCCCATGACAAAAAGCTGGCCTTTGCCCACGACTGCCGGCCCCCACGACTGGCCCGGCGCAGGGCGGATATATGGCTCATCAATCGGATGGTCATTGATGTAGACCACCCCCTGGCGCAGCTCAACTTTGTCACCCTTGATACCAATGACTCGTTTGATCAGATCGGGCTTGGTGTTGGTGACGGGGACAAAAACAAGCACCTCGCCGCGCTGTGGCGAGTGCAAGATACTATCGAGCAGCGCGCGGCCCAGGGCAGCCTTACCCAGCGCGCGTCTCAACGCATCGATGGCCGGCCCATTGGCATAGACCACCCGGTTCACGACAACATACTGCCCCTCGTAGAGATTGGGCTGCATACTGACACTTTGCACCTTATAGTTGCGCGAGAGGGCCTGCACCACCAAAAAGACAAGCAGCGCGAAGATGACAGTCTCCAACATTTCGCGCAGGATGCCAATCACGTTTTCGCCAAGGGACGGATGGATGGGAGCTTGAACAACCTCGGCAGCCAACACACGCATCGGAGCAACAGGTACATTGTTACTTATGGCGATGGGCTCAAGCGCTGTCTCGTCAGTCGCAGGCACTAAAACACGCTCACTCTGGTCTGTATCCTCCAATAAATGATCCTCCAACAGATGTCGTCCATTGCGCACATTGTACACCATTGCGCGCTGTTTTGGAAAGGGGGGATATCACATTGACAAACATGGCGTTGCCGGATATACTTGCCGTGCGAATGAGCGATGCCTGCAAATATCGCACCTGTCCGCGATCGGCATGCTCTGTAGATGCCCAACCTGTAGACGAAAAGGTAGATCAAGCGATGACCCTCACCCATATCCGTCCTGACATTTTGGCCACGCCTGAAGAGCCATATGGTCTTGTTGATCTGGCCGATGTGGCTGCACGACACGGCCTGCCGCTGCAGCGCATTGTCAAGCTCGACGCCAATGAAAACCTCTATGGCGCCTCGCCCGGGGTGCAGGCTGCGTTGGCTGCCGACCAGTCGTGGCAGTTCTACCCGGACATCAGCTACCTCCCGCTGCGCCGGGCGCTCGGAGAGTACGCCGGCGCGGATGCGGAACAAATCATTGCCACAAACGGCTGTGACGAGCTGATTCTGTTGTTGGTGCAGCTATTCATGCAGCCCGGCGACCAGGCCATCAGCGCTCCGCCATCCTTCTCGGTCTACGACTGGTCGATACACATCCAGGGTGGCAAGAAGGTGTCTGTGCCACGCCTGCGTGATCAGGGCTACGCGCTGGATACAGCGGGCATTGTGAAGGCGGTGAATGACCGCACGCGCCTTGTCTTCATTTGCAACCCCAACAACCCCACCGGCAATCTGACGCCGCAAGAAGACATCGAGACCATCCTGGACACGGGCATCATGGTGGCTGTGGACGAGACATACTACGAGTTCGCGGGCGTCACCATGCTGCCCCTGCAGGCGAAGTATAGCAATCTCATCATTATGCGTAGCCTCAGCAAGTGGGCAGCGCTGGCAGGTATGCGCGTCGGCTACGGCATATTCAGCCCGGACGTGGCGCGGCAGATGCACAAGATACGGCAGCCGTTCAACGTCAATCGGGCCGGCTACGTGGCGACAATGGCATCGATTGAAGACAAAGACTATCTGCTGGCCAATGTGGCCAAGCTCGTCACCGAGAGAGAGCGCCTGCTGCAACTGCTGTCTCGTGTTCCTTTCCTGCACTGCTATCCTTCGCACGGCAACTACATCCTTTGCGATGTCAATGGCGTCTCGTCTCAGGTTCTACGAGACGAGATTGAGAGAGAGGGTGTGCTGCTGCGCGCCTACCAGAGCAAGCATTTGCCGAACGCCATCCGTTTTAGCGTCGGCAAGCCGGAGCATACGGAGGCGGCCATGACCGCCCTGGACTGTGCCGGGCGGCGGCTGGCGTTGCTATGAAATCGAGCGTGTACCCCGTGGGGAAACTGCCCACGACCGTGCTGGCCGATCTCCTGGCGCGTTATGGCAGCAAGGACCCGCGCGTCGTTGCCGGGATGTCAATCGGCCAGGATGCCACCGTCATCGACATGGGCGATCGTTATCTGGTGGCCAAGACAGACCCGATCACGTTCGCGACCGACCAGATCGGCTGGTACGCTGTCAACGTCAATGCCAACGACCTGGCGTGCAGCGGAGCACAGCCGCGCTGGTTCCTCTGCACCATTCTGCTTCCGGAAGCAGCCGCCGACCGGGCAATGGTCGAGACCATTTTTGAGCAAATCACACGCGCCTGCCAGTCCGTCGGCGCGAGCCTGGTGGGCGGGCACACAGAGGTGAGCATCGGCATCAAACGCCCCATCGTCGTCGGGCAGATGCTGGGCGAAGTGGCAAAGGACAAGCTGGTGACAGCCTCAGGAGCTCGGGCTGGCGACGTCATCTTGCTGACAAAGGCGGTTGCCATCGAAGGCACGGCGCTGATCGCTCACGAAAAAGAGAAGGACCTGCTCAGCCACGGCTATGCCGTCGCTTTTCTAGCTGAGGCGAAGAACCTGCTCTACAAGCCAGGCATCAGCGTGCTGCGCGATGCCATGCTGGCGACACAGGCCGCGCCCATTCATGCCATGCACGACCCGACCGAGGGCGGCGTCCTCAGCGGGCTGAGCGAGCTTGCCAAAGCCGCCGGGTTGGGCATGATGGTGGACGCGGAGAAGATTCCCATCTTGCCCGCCTGCCAGCGCCTGTGCCGGCACTACAACTTGCACCCGCTGGGACTGATCGCCTCTGGCTCACTGCTGATGACCGTCGGCCCGCAATACAAGAACAAAGTGATCGAGACGCTCAGCGCCCAGGGTATCGCCTGCACGGCCATCGGCTACATGCTGCCAGTGGAAGAAGGATGCAAGATCCGCGTCGGCGGCATGCCGCGCGACCTGCCTGCGAGCGAGCGCGACGAGATTGCGAAGATACTGTAGGCAGGACACAAAGTCTACGCAGCCAGGAGTTCAGAGTGCCTAGCGGACAGACACACGATGCGTTGACGCTGGTCGCAGCGAGCTTTGCCGCTCCCATCGGCGTCGGTTTGACCTTCGAGGGTCAGCCCGGACGCGCCGCCCTTTTTCTGGGGGCATTTCTGGTTTCGGGCCTGCTCTTCTCCGATGACCTGGACACGCATTCGATCGAGCACAGGCGCTGGGGACTGCTGCGCTTCCTCTGGCTTCCATATGAGAAGCTGATTCCGCACCGCAGTTGGCTCTCGCACGGGCTGATTGTGGGCCCTGCCTTGCGCATCCTGTATTTCGCCGCCGCCTTCAGCCTGACGCTGTGGCTGCTGTTGGCCGCGCTCGGCCGCCTGCTGCCGCTCGATGCCGGAGGCCTGGTCGGTCATCTGCTGTCGGCGATTGGCTACTCCATTATCGATCACCCCGACGCCTGGGCGCTGGGCTTCGTTGCCTTCGTTCTTGCCGGCATGCTGCACAGCCTGTCGGACTCGATATGGACGTGGTGGCGGCGAGTCTGGCGCGAGCCCGTGCTACCCGGCGTCCACGCAGCCGGTGACATTGTCCTCACGCACCACGGCGAGCCGACCGGGGACTATGTGCAGCGGGTATCATACAATACAAGGGACACAAGCAGCCAGGAAAATACGCCATAGCAAAAAGTATAGTAAGGAGAACACACCACCCATGCACTACCGTAACTACGACCCGGCTAAAGACAAAGACGCTGCTCATCGCATCTGGATGGAAACCGGATGGCTTGAAAAGGGCAAAGAAGAGATTATGGACACCATGGTTGCCGCCGGCCGCTCTATCGTCGCCGACCTGGACGGCGAGCCGGAATGCATCGTCAACAGCGCAGCCGCGACCATGCGTTATCTCGATCAGGAGTTGCCACTCTGCGTCATCACCGGCGTCACCACCAGCCGCATCGCGCGCAAGCAGGCCTTCGCCAGGCGGCTGACCGCCCAGTCCGTGGCCAACGGTGTTGCCGAAGGCGCACACGTCGCCACGCTGGGCATGTTCGAACAGGGTTACTACAACCAGATCGGCTTCGGCAGCGGCGGCTATGAACGCTGGGTATCCTTCGACCCCGCCGCTCTGCTGCTCAAGAACAAGGCGCGCGTGCCACGCCGCATCACCGTTGATATGGCCGAGGCGGTGCACGCCGCCCGCCTGGCACGCTGGCGGGGGCACGGCGGCTGCAACATCTTGTCCCCGAACATCACCAAAGCCGAGATGATGTGGAGCCATAATGGCTTTGGCCTGGGCTACTTTGATGGGCCGAACGGCGAGATGAGCCACTGCTTCTGGGCCGGCGCCAAAGACGTTGAGCCCGGCCCCTATTCAATCGCATTCATGGCCTATCAGAACGGCGAGCAGTTTCTGGAACTGATGGCGCTGCTCAAGAATATAGGCGATCAGGTGCGTATCGTCAAGATGCACGAGCCGCGCGCTATTCAGATTCAAGACCTGATTAGCCAACCGTTCAAGCTACGCCAGATGACGCAAGACTCGCCCTTCGCCGCCGGCACGCGCGCTGCGGCCTACTGGCAGACGCGCATCTGTGACCTGAACGCCTGCCTGGAGCAGACGCAACTGCGCCACGGCAGCGTGCGCTTCAACCTGAAGCTGCACGATCCCATCGCCTCTGCCCTGGACGAGAACGCTCCCTGGCGCGGCGTTGGCGGCGACTATGTCGTCACTCTTGGCGCGACGTCGGGCGCAGAGAAAGGAACAGACGCCGCTCTGCCAACACTGAGCGCAGCGGTGGGCGCGTTCACTCGCTTGTGGTTGGGCGTTCTGCCTGCCAGCGGACTGGCGATCACCGATGAGCTGTCTGGCCCGGCGACGTTGCTCGACGAACTGGATCACGTGATCTCCGTCCCTGAGCCAAAACCGGAGTGGGATTACTGAGGGCAGGGTATAGGGTAGAGGGTTCAGGGTTCAGGGAACCGGAGTCTGGTCGCCTGAACCCCGAACCCTGAACCCTGAACCCCCGCCCTACACGATGAGACGATGGCACTGATAACTGCAAGCAAGCTAAGAAAATACTTCGGCGCACAGACTGTCTTTGAGGACGTCAGCGTCCAGATCGACGAAGGCAAGCACATCGCCCTGGTCGGCGTAAATGGCGCGGGCAAAACGACGCTGCTGCGCATCCTGGCCGGCCTGGACGAGCCGGAAGGCGGCGCTGTGTCGCGCATGCGCAACCTGCGCATTGGCGTCCTGGCCCAGGAAGCTCTCTCCGACAGTCAGGACACACTCTACCAGGAGATGCTGACGGCTTTTGCCAGCCTGTTTGCCATCCAGGACGAGCTACGCGCCGCTGAAACGACACTGGCAGCCGCCGGCGACAACATGGACAGCGCTCTCCAGGAGTATGCCGCCGTCAGCCAACGCTTCGAAGAGGCCGGCGGCTATACCTGGGAGACAGAGATCACGCGCGTGCTGGCTGGGCTCGGTTTCGGCAAGCAGGATTGGGACAAGCCGATCAATATCATGAGCGGCGGCCAACGCACGCGCGCCGCCCTCGCCCGCCTGCTGCTGTCACATCCCGACATCCTCTTTCTGGATGAGCCAACCAATCACCTCGATCTGGCGGCAACCGAGTGGCTCGAAGACTATCTGTTGCACTGGCCGGGCGCCATGGTGATCGTCTCACATGACCGGCGCTTCATGGACAGGGTCGCCCAGGAAATCTGGGACATGGCCTTTGGCCGGCTGGACAGCTATCCCGGCAACTATACCGACTACACCCGCCTGCGCGCCGAGCGCATGGAGCGGCGCAGAGCCGAGTTTGAGGCGCAGCAAGAGACAATCGCCGCCACCGAGGAGTTTGTGCGCCGCTACATGGCCGGGCAGCGCACGAAGGAAGCTCAGGGGCGGGCCAAACGTCTGGCGCGCCTGGAACGCATCGCGCGGCCGCAAGAAGCCGCGGCCATACACCTGCGACTCAGCAGCAACTACCGGGGCGGCGACCGCGTGCTCGAATCCAATGATCTGGTGCTCGGCTACAAACAACCGCTTGTCACGTCCGGGCATCTGCTCATCCAGCGCGGCGAACGCGTGGCGCTGATCGGCCCCAACGGCTGCGGCAAAAGCACCTTCCTCAAGACAGTCCTGGGTGACGTGTTGCCGCTCGCCGGCGACGTTCGTCTGGGCGCCAACATCCACCCTGCCTACTACAGCCAGACGCACGAAGGGCTGAACATGCAGGCAACCGTGCTCGATGAGATGCTGACCTATGATCCGCTCGTCGAGCGGGCGCGCAGCTATCTGGGGCGGTTCCTCTTCAGCGGCGACGATGTCTACAAACAGATCAGCCAACTGTCGGGCGGGGAACGCAGCCGCGTGGCGCTGGCCAAGCTGACGATGGAGAACGCTAACCTGCTCCTGCTCGATGAGCCAACCAACCACCTGGACATTCTCTCACAGGAAGTGCTGGAAGACGTGCTCACCAACTTCAACGGCACGATTCTCTTTGTCTCGCACGATCGCTACCTGATCGATGCCCTGGCGACGCACGTCTGGGCCGTGGAAAACGGGCGCATCGTGACCTACGAGGGCAACTACAGCGATTACCAGGAAGAGAAAGCGCTGCGCGCCCAGCGCGCGGCAGACGTGCGCAAAGCAGAAGAGCAGCACCGCGCCGCGCGGGCCAAGAAGGACCCGTCCACAGGCCCGGCCCCGCGCACAAGCCGCCAGGAGAAAGAGCGGCAAGCCCGCCTGGTTGCGCTAGAAGACAGGATCACGGAACTCGAAGCGAAACTGACCGCCTTGAACCAGGAGATGTCGAGCGCCGGGCAACAGGACAACAGCCAGCGCGTCTGGGAATTGAGTCGCGACTATCAGACGACTGAAGAGGATCTGGCGCAGGCCTTCGCTGAATGGGAACAGGCGGCGGGATAAGAAGCAGGGTTCAGGGTATAGGGTATTGGGTGTAGGGTTTCGGGGGCAGAGCACAAGAGCAATGTATGTCATTGGTCTGACGGGCAACATCGCTGTCGGCAAGACGACGGTGTGCAACATATTGAAGGCACTCGGCGCTCAGATCATCGACGCCGATCTGCTGGTGCACCGGCTTCTGGCTAAAGGTCACCCGGTGTACGACCGGGTCGTCGCGGCCTTCGGCGCGGAGATTCTCAATGAACGCGGCGAGATTGATCGCCCGCGCCTGGGGCGTGTTGTCTTCTCGTCACACGACTCCCTGCGCCGGTTGGAGGCAATCACCCACCCCGCCGTCGATGCCCTGGTTGAGCAGGAGATCGCCTCAGCAACGGCCGAGGTCGTGGTTATCGATGCGGTCAAGCTGCTGGAGAGCGGGATCAGCAAACGCTGCAACGCCGTGTGGGTCATCATTGCCCCGCAAGAGCAGCAATTTGCGCGGCTAACGCGGCGGCGCGGCATGACGGAGGCGGATGCCTGGCAGCGCATCCATGCGCAGGCGCCCCAGGCCGAGAAAGTGAGCCAGGCCGACGTGGTGATCGACAACAGCGGCAGTGTGGAAGATACTGAAGCACAGGTACGGCACGCCTGGGCGCTGATCCCGCGCCAGGACAAGGGCACGACGGCCGGACGCTGATGGGGGTTATCCCTCCCG
>CAYOEZ010000002.1:10416-74502 GCA_964402955.1 uncultured Ktedonobacterales bacterium
CAGATCAATTATCAGGAGACCATGTAGACACATGCACGTCGCGAGCCGCAAGAGCTTCCTGATCCCTCTGCTCGTCGCCGCTCTCGTCCTCTCGGCCTGGTCATCCACTATCGACCCGACAGCGGGCTTCGATAAAACACCAGATGAGCACTGGGTCTACCTGAGCGACCTGCAGTGGGACGATGCGTCCACTGGTTGGCTCGGCGTTGCCAACGAGCAGGCGCCGGCCCTCGACCGCGCCTTCCACGGCGGCGGCATGGTGCTGGGCGATGCAGCCTACGCCAAAGGCATTGGCACATACCCACTGTCCGAAATCACATACAGTCTCGATGGCCAGTATGTCCGCTTCACCAGCGTCATCGGGCTCGACGCACAAGCTCACCCTGGTACGACAGTACGCTTTCTCGTCTTTGTCGACGGTATCTTGCGTTTCCAGAGCAACTTCATGCTCCCGGGTGACGAAGCTCGGCAAGTGGATGTGGATGTGAGCGGAGCGAGAACACTGCGCCTGGTGGCTGACGCCCCACTCGATCAAGCAAAGGGCGGCTTTGCCGACTGGGCAGACGCCCAGTTGCTCGAAGCGCCCGCCTCAGAGGCGCCGGCGCCTGCAACCACGCCGAGGTCGCGCCCGCGGGGGACTCCGCAGCCGTCGCAACGCCAACGCAATGAGGACGTCCTGCACGCGCGTGGCCGCGCCATCGTCGCAGCCCTTCCAGCCAGTGTGCGCCGTGCCAACAGCGCCGGCGAGCGACCGGCCGGCCTCTTCGACCGTCGTTCAGCAAAAGCATGGCTGAGCAGCGGCCGGATCGCCATTGGCATAGGCATGAGCCCGGCCACCTACGGCGCCATCACCCTGCTGAATCTACAGACGCAGCGCCTTGTGGTCAGCGATGCCAGCGGCAGCGTCAGCCTGGACAAGACCTACGTCTTCAATTCAGACCTGATACGCTTCGGCGAGAGGCCTTTAGAATTCAACGCGGTGGACGATCCCGTGGCAGGACCCGGCAGGCAAATCGTGCTGCACAGCCAGACGATCGACAAACAGTGGCAGATCGACCAGCGCATCTCACTTTTCGCCAACGACATCATCATGTATGACATCGAGGTCGTGGGTGACGTGAGCAGTCTCTCATCCCCCACTTTCCAGCACGTCAGCTACGCCGCCAATGCACAGAGCCTCCTGGCAGAAGGAGACGTGGAGTACCTGTCCGATTTCAGCCGCCTGCACTACGGGCGACTCTATGATGATGGCATTGTGCGCCGTGAGCCGATCGGTGAAGGAAAGCCGCTGTTCATCTCCAGCGCTCGCCGCCAGGGCGGGCTGCTGATGGCATTGCTTGACCACACATCCGGTCCGACCTACTTCCAGGCACAGGTGAAGCCAGGGCAGGCGCAAGCGCGTTGGGGGTTGACGAGCGCGCCCGCCGTCGAGGAGAGGACGAGCGGCAGCATGCGCTCGGCGCGGCTCTACATCGAGGTCACCACGTCCGCAGATATACGTTTTGCCTTCGCCAAGCTGCGGGATATTCTGAACACAATTGCTCCTGCTGCGCCCTTGCCGGAGTGGTTCAAGTACCAATGGTTGAGCTGGTATGTGTATGGCATGGGCAACGACGCCGAGTCGGTGCAGAGGCAGGGCGACTACATCGCTGCCAACCTGGCCGATCTGGGCACGTGGAACCTGTTGATCGACGCCGGCTGGTATGTGAGCGAAGGCAAGGCCCAGTCCGACTGGCGCACAATCGACAGCAGCAAGTTCCCTGAGGGCATTCGCCCCGTGGTCGATCGCTTGCATGAGCAGGGCAGCCGGGTCGTCCTCTACCTCTCGGTACCCTACATCGACAGCACCGTGGCCGATGGGCACTGGCTGGGGATGCGCACGATCATTGAGGAGCATCCCGATTGGCTGCACTTGTTGGGTAGCGACGCAAGCCATCAGAGCTACACATTCGACTTCTCAAATCCCGACGTCGTGCAGTTCTGGTCCGACGTGATGGCCGACTTCTACGTGCACTATGGCGTCGATGGCATCAAGATCGACGGCGTGGGCAATGCCGAAGGCGCTATTCTCTCTCCCGACAAGATTGACGAATTCGGGCTAATTGACAACCTGAACGGGCAAACGATGGATATCTACAAGCTCTTCTACAATCAGTCCATGCTTTACCGCGCCGACGCCTACATCGAGACCGGCTGGCTGACCCCCATTTTTGCCCGGCCCTATGTGCACACCTTCCGCTATGGCGACGAAGCGCCGTTTTTCCGCTCGCCCTACCCGTTTCCGGGCCTGGTCGAGCATATCGACTACGCCATCGTGCAGAAGGAGATTCTGGGATTGCGCCCCAACATGGGCGCAATCTTCGATAATCCCAATGAGTCAACCATCAATCGCTGGTGGCTGCAAGCGGGACTTGCCCTCGGCGCGCATGTGACGCTGGGTTTCGATCTGGCAGGCATGACGCAGGAGACGCTCAGCGTCTATCGCAGCCTGCTTGTACAGTATGAGCCATTCAGCGGCGTCACGACCTACGGACGCGGGCTGAGGCCACCAACGTTTGCTACAACCAGAGCGGGGACAACGTTCCTGGGCGTGCTCAATCGTGTCAAGGGGCAGCGCCGCATTACGGTTCAACTGAGCGATCATGGGATCGATCTGAGCCGGCCAGCCACGGCCTATGATGTGGACGCCAACCGCTTCGTCCGCCTGTCGACGCCGCTGGCGGTGACAATGCCGGCCGAAAGCTTTCGCCTCTTCGTCGTGCGGCAAGACCCGGGCATGCTGTGGACCAACAGCTCATTTGTCGTGGAACAGGACGCGCAGAAGATGGTGGTCACGCTGCGGGGGCCCGCTGGTCTGGCGGGCTATGCACACCTGTTTGTCCCCCAACCCCGGCGCGCCCTTCTAGACGGACAACCAGCGACGACGATAGCATACGACGACAGGACACAAATCCTATCCATCGAGTATGAGAACTCGTCGTCGGGGCATACCCTTGTCATAGAATACTGATCGCGGAGCATGGCTGATGGCTTTGATGCCCTCCCTGCGCGCGCTGGCAGATGCGCTGCGCCGGCGCTCTGTTGGTAACCTGCTGGTCGTTCTTTTCTTCCTCGGCTGCTCGGTTCTGATGTTCAAGAATGGTCTCTTCGAGGGGAAGGTCTACTGGCAGGCAGACACCGTCATGTTCTACTATCCCATCTCCGCCAGGATCGATCTGCTTCTGGAGATGGGACGATTGCCAGTCTGGACGCCCTACATATTCGGCGGGCATCCACTCCTGGCCGACGGCGAAGCCGGCATGTTCTACCCTGTCCATCTTCTCATCTGGTGGTTGACGAATGCACAGGACGGATTCCTTGTCATGCGGGTGATCCGCTTCTGGCTGGCGGGCGTGTTCATGTACGGCTTCCTGCGTACACTGAGCATCAACCGCAGCGGATCAGTTATCGGCGGCCTGGTGTACGCATTTGGCAGCTTTGTCGTCGGCCAGCTCCAGCACGCCAATGTGGGTACCTATATTGCCTGGACACCGTTGCTGCTGCGCTATCTCGAATTGTCGCTACAGTCAGTGGGCCGGCGCCGGTTGCTCAGTGTCATTCTGGCCGGGGCAGTCCTCGGCATCCAGATCTTGACGATTCACATCAATGCCATGTTGATGACCGGGCTAATCGTCGCCGGCTACGTCGGCTTCCGCTGTCTGACCGGGCCAGTTGCCGGAGAGATCGGCCAGGCAACGCCTTGCATGCAGGAGGGCATCGCAAACGCCCGGCAGCGCATCACCGCATTGTTTGCGCCCGTTGTGCGCCGTTGTAGGCTGGGGGCGACAGTGCTCGGGGGAGCAGGGCTACTCGGCCTGGGTCTCGGGGCGGTGCAGTTACTGCCTCTGATGGAGTTGGCGCAATTCTCACCGCGCTACGCCGGCGTGGACTACCGTTTTGCGACATCCTTTGCCTTGCCGCCAGCCAATCTACTTACGCTGCTCTTTCCATACTTCTTCCGTGATGCCCAGAACGGCTATTGGTCGCCCTGGTTCCGCTGGGATTCGACCGTGTATGTGGGCATCGCCACGCTGATCCTGGCGCTGCTGGCAATTGTGCGGGTCCGTTCCAGATACACGCTGTTCTTCACGCTGTTGGCAGCGGCCGGTCTGCTGCTGGCTATGGGCGACTACCTGCCGATTAAGCTGTACGCCGTGCTCTGGAAGCTGCCCGTCTTCTCGATGACACGTGTGCCGTCACGGTTTACGTTCTTCACTGTGATCGGTCTGGCCGCTCTGGCAGCGCAGGGGGCAACCTGGCTGGAGCGGAGATTGCAGCAGGCGGCAGGCGTCCCTGGGGGCAAACAGCGCAGCAAGAGCGTGCTCTTGGCGATTGCACTGGCGCTCGTTCTCGCTGGCGGATTGTGGTGGGGCTTGCAGCAAGCGTCGACCTGGGTAACAGCACATCCCGGCGAGGCACTTTCTCTCTTGAACCGCTACTATCCGCGCGATCGCATGAATCCGTTGATCGACACGCCATCCCAGGATGTGCTCGCCGGTCTACGCTATTCCCTGCAGACGGGCGACGTCTGGACGAGAAACACGTTGCTCTGGCTGGCTCTCAGCGCGAGCTTGCTTGCCGGCTGGTATCGCCTGCGGCGGCTGCGCCTGCTCTGGCAAGCAGCGCTGGTGGCGCTCGTGGCGGCTGATCTACTGCTTTTTGCACGAGACTTCCATCCGCGTGTCTCGCGCCAGGACCTGGCGCCGCGTTCAGCCGTGGTGGATTTTTTGAGAGCAAACAACGGCATGCACCGTGTCTATGTGGCCTGGCCAGTGACGCTGCTTGGCGCCAACCGTCTCCTGCCCTATGCCGTCGCTGAAGCCGGGGGATATAGCTCGCTCGTGACCAAGCGCTACAATGCTTATGTGGGCGCCATGCAACAACAACCTGAGCGCTTTCTTGATATGATGAACGTGCGCTATGTCGTTGTCTCGCCGCAATCGGCGAACAATCAACTGGCCAGCGCCACGAAAGTGTTTGAGGAAGGCAGCTACGCCGTCTATGAGCGGCAGAACCTGCTCCCGCGCGCCTACATTGTCCATCAGGCACGCATGGCGTCGTCGCCCAGGAGTGCGCTAAGCATACTGAGGGAGGCATCTTTTGATCCCCGCACGACGGTAGTATTGGAGCAGACGCCGGCAGGCAGCGACCAGATAGCCGGCGCAGCGGCAGACACGGATAAGGCGACCGTGCTTTCGTATGGATCTGAGGCCGTCAACGTACAGACGGTGACGACACAAGAGAGCTACCTGGTGCTGAGCGATACCTATTACCCGGGCTGGCAGGCAGAGATTGATGGCAAGAGCGCGCCTCTGATACAGGCCAACTACCTCTTCCGCGCCGTTCGGGTGCCGCGGGGGCAGCATATCGTACGCTTCGCTTTCCGCCCGGCCAGCGTGGCCGTGGGTGGCCTGATCTCGCTGCTGACCGGACTGGGTATTCTGGCAGCAGCAGCGTTAGCGTCGCTGAGGTTATTTGTAGATCATGCACAGGAGTGACACATGCTTGCGGCGACCCGGCAAACCTTCGAAAGAGGAACGCGCGACCGAGTCTCGACCAGGCTATTGCTCGCCCGCCACGGCGAGACCGACTGGAATCAGCAAGGACGCTGGCAGGGCATGCAAAATCTGCCGCTGAATCGGGCAGGGCAGGAACAAGCGCTGGCGTTGAGCGCCAGGCTGAAGACGGAACGCCCTGCGGCGGTGTACAGTAGCGTGTTGCAGCGCGCCGTGGCAACAGCGCAGACGATTGCCAAAGAGCACAAGCTCAACGTCTGCCGTGATGAGCGATTCAACGAGATCAATCTGGGGGCATGGGAGGGGATGACACGCAAGGAGATCGCCGCCGCCTACCCGCAGATATTGCAGATCTGGGAGGCCGACCCGCGCAGCGTCAAGCCGCCCAACGGCGAAAGCATCGCCGGGATCGAGCAGCGCGTCCTGGCAGCGCTGCAGGAGATCGCCCGCGCCTATCCCGGGGAAACGGTGTGTCTGATCGGCCACAAGATCACCAACGGCGTCATCCGCAGCCACTATCTGGGGTTGTCACTCGTCGAGGCGCTGGGCGGGGTCTTGCCCCAGGGTACATACGAGGTTATTGCAATTCCCCATCCACTGTGGGGATAGGAACGCTGTGCGGTTCCTGCGTTCCCGTCCAGAAAACAATCACGCCAACCAGACAGAGCAGACCTATTGCCACGAAGGTCGCCTCGAGGCCCAGCGCTTCAGCCACCATGCCACCGAGCGTGGAGCCAACCATAACCCCCATGTCAAAGCCAGCGGTGAAGACGCCAATGGCTGAACCGCGTACGTTGCCCGGCACCACATCCACCAGGAACGCGCTCAGCGTGGGGTAGACGATGCCGAAGCTCAGTGCGTACAGCGCCGCCAGCACGTAGAGCGTAGCCGCCGAAGACATCTGTGTGAAGAGCGCCATAATGACGGCCAAACCAAACAGGGCCGGGCCGACAATGACTTTGCGGCCCAGGCGGTCGGAGATGGGGCCGATCACCAGACGTAGGACCACCGTTGCGACAGCGTAGACCGTGAAGAACACGGCCGACTGGCCCGCGTTGCGTTGGGTCACGTAGACCGGCAGGAAGCCCGTCAGCAGTCCCCAGGTGGCGGCAGCCGTCATGAGGGTGAATGTCAGGGTCATGACATCGCGGCGGCCAAGCGCCTGGCGGAAGCTGCCCGCCCGCGCCGAGCCTGCGCCGGCGTGTCGCTTTTCGTGGGCGGGGCCGATCAGCACAATGCCAACGATGCCCATCAGGGCGGCCACAACAAACAGCGCCGAAAAGCCACCCACATCGTGAATCATGGCGCCAAGCAGAGGCGCGATGGCAATGGCGACCTGTGAGGCATTGCTGTAGAGGCCCATCGCTTCAGCGCGACGCGTGGGCGGAACCATGTTGGCGACCCACGTCGTTCCGGCAGTGCCGAAGAAAGAGATGCCCAGCCCATGAAACATGCGGACAACAATGAGCACGGGCACTGAGGTGGAGACGATGTAGAGAAGTGGGGCAATGGCGTAGACCAGGCAACCGGCAAGCGCAACAACCTTGCAGCCCAGCTTATCAACCATGCGACCAGCGAACGGGCGCGAAAGCAGGGCCGTGAAGGCAAAGACTCCCAGGACGAGGCCAATGTCGGTCTCGCTGCCATGCAGATCGAGCACAAACGACGGCAGGACAGGAACAATCAGCCACATACTAATGAAAAAGCTGAAGGCCCCGCTTAGAATCAGCACAAAATTGCGCGATAGGATGCGCTCGGCAGGCGTGGACGCGGTCGTGCTAATTGGATGTCTCCCTTGTCAAAGTCATAGTCATTGCGGGGAGTATAGCACCGGCGTATGGGACTGTCAACGCAAGAAGAGGCATGACGCAACATGATGCGTAGTGACGCTGAAAAGCAGATTCTGGTGACGATGTCCATGCTCACCATGCGCGGCCAGGCGACAGACGGCGACGCACGTATCAACGTTGGTTTGACGAAACCAGGAGAACGGGCGTGTTTCATACGACGCGCTGTCCATGCTATTGCTCCTCCATCGCCAGGCGAATACGCATAGCCAGATCGGCCTTCGTAGAAGGCGTCGATCGGCAAAGAGACTATTTAGCGACGACTCCCTGAACGTATTGCAGGAGCCAGCCAGGGTTGGACGAGAGAATCAGGCACGCGAGCACAACCAGCGCCAGAATCAGCAGCGCCAGGCGTGGGATGGGACCATTTGATGCGACAACGGGTAAACGCACACAGCGCACAAGCAGGGCCAGGTAGGCCAGCCAACTCAGGCCCAGCCCAGCAGCCAGCGTCTGTGCCCACACGTCGGCGCCGGTAAGGACAGGCTGCAGCGCCGCCCAGCGCACGGCATACGACGGGGTGAACGGCCCACCAAGCAGCGCCCAGCCGCCGTAGGCGAGCAGCGCTATGAGCGCAGGACGCAGTTGTCGGCAGCATCCGGAGACGAGGAAGGCGAGCGCAGGCACTAGCGCCAGGCAAGCCAGGCTGCGCCCCAGCAGTTGCGCCAGAACAACGGAAACAGGCACGATGCCTGTGCTCGACAGGCCGTATCCCAGGCTCACCAGAATGCAGCCCAGGTCAACCATGAGCAGGTAGCCAGACAGACGGCGCACATCGCGCTGCACAAGCGCCAGCAGCGCCGACGCCAGCACAATCGGCGCCCCCGTCGGGAGAATCGCCCGCCCTTCGTTCCCCGACGCCAGCCAGCCGGCGCCTGGGCCGGTCAGGATAGCCAGCAAAACGACGAATGCGACGACAGCAAACGGCCCGGCTACGAGCGTTACGCCCAGAGGATGCCCCAGTCTGCTCACGCCCGGCAGCCAGAAGAGCGGGGGAACGACCCCGAAGAGGAGCGCAAAGCCAACCATGATCGCGGCCCGCGCCAGGGGGACACGCAGCACAACCTCGGGCGTGGCCGGGGCATGAGCCGCAGCCAAACCGAGTACAATGAGTGCCGCGCCCAGCGCTGCCAGGCCAACGAACAGTGCAGCGCCGCCGTCCTCCTCACCCTGCGCCAGAAGCGGCGCCAGCGCAGAGACAGCGACGAGCAGACCGCAGGCAGCCATGAGCGGCTCGCTGACAAGCAGGGGAACGGCCAGTCCGGTCAGTGCGACGAGCGACCAGAATGCTGCCGCCTGACCACGCGGCAGCCACCAGGCCAAAACAATCAGAACGAGACCAAAAGCGAGAGACAGCTCAAGCAGCGCACGGTGCAACGGGGGCAACACCAGAGGAAACGAGATGAATCCAACCGTCACAGAGGAGACAGGGATGGATGGCAAACGGCGCAACGCCACCAGGGCGGCCAGGCAGGCAACTATGGCTAGAATGCCGCCTGGCCGCACCAGAGCGTTGAAGCGTCTTACGGCGCAAATGTACCCTGCAATGACCACGGCCCAGCTTTGGCGATGTGCACGTTGACGAGCTTCCCCGTCCATTGGCCTGCATCCTCGAAGAACACAATCTTGTCGGTGCGTGTGCGTCCCATCCATTTGCCTTTGACAGTGCCTTCCACCAGGATATCGACCGTCGACCCAAGCAGCCGTTCATTGATACGCCGCGTGATGCCTTCCTGCAGCTCTTCGACGGCGTGCAGTCGCCGCATCTTCTCGTCGTGCGGCGCATCGTCGGGCAGGGCAGCAGCCACGGTACCCGGACGCGGTGAGAAAGCCGCCACGTGCACAACATCAAAGGCGATCTCTTCGAGCAGGCGGTAGGAGGCAGCGAAGTGCTCGTCTGTCTCGCCGGGGAAGCCGACAATGAGATCGGTCGTCACGGCAACGCCAGGGATCGCCGCGCGAATCCTGTCCACCAGCCGGCGATAGCCATCGACCGTGTAGCCGCGGCGCATCGCCTTGAGGATGTCATCATGCCCGGACTGCACCGGGATATTGATGCACGGGCAGACCTTGGGCAGACTGGCTGTCGCAGCAATAATGCGATCAGTCATCCACAGCGGGTGCGATGTCAGGTAGCGTAGCCGCCAGATCTCAGGAACATCGCTCAACACAGCCAGCAGGTCAGCCAGGTCAGGCCGCGCCGATCCTTCGCTTGCTCCCGCGCCTGCGCGTGCGAAACCACCCTGGTTTGGCGTGTGGAGTGGCATGTGGAGTGCGACGAGAGCCTGCCCCGCTCTATCGGGCACTCCCGTCGTCGCGCCTCGGCCGGTTGGTGCGACGGCAGGAGTCGTCGCACTCCAGAACGGCGGCAAATCGTGGCCGTAGGCGTCGACCGTTTGCCCCAGCAGCGTAATCTCGCACACCTCGTGGCGGGCCAACGTCTGCGCCTCGGCCAAGATCTCGCCAACAGGACGGCTGCGCTCTCGTCCGCGTCGCGAGGGCACGATGCAGAAGCTACAGTTCATATTGCAGCCATAGATAACGGGTATGTACTTGGCCGGGCCGGAGGCGTGCGCATCGAGGAACTCTGCCGGCAGACCAGGATACCAGACCTGACCGGCCTCAGCGCCAAACTCGATGCCTGCGTGCTGTACAGCGTCCGACGCAGCGGCGACGACAGACATCTGGCCGCTGCCCAGCTTTTCCAGAAGGAGGTCCGTCTCCAGAACGTTGAAGAAAACGTCTACCTGCGGGAACCGTTTGGCGAGAGCCGGGCGCGTATCATCGGTGACCATGCAGCCCATCAGGCCGATAAACAGCCCCGGTCTGCGCCGTTTGAGGCCCTTGAGCGTGCCCAGTTCGCCGGAAACTTTGTCTTCAGCCCCCTGGCGGACTACGCACGAGTTAAGAATCACCACATCGGCATGCTCGATGGCGTCTGCCTGGCGCAAGTCACTCTGCTCCAGGAGAGCAGCCACGCGCTCAGAATCAGCCACATTCATCTGGCAGCCAATCGTCCATATATAGTACAAACGAGGGTTCACTTGTTAGCGTCTCTCTCCAGTTCGTCCAGGTAATCCATAAGCAAGCGCAGCGCAGCCTCAGCAGATTGTTGCTTGTTGCTGATGCGGTCACCCGTCCAGACATGGCGCTGCACACGCTCGATGCCAGGGGCAACCAGGCCGACATAGGTCAGGCCCAGCGGCTTAGTGGCTGTGGCGCCGCCCGGCCCGGCAATGCCTGTCACCGCCAGCCCAATGTCCAGGCGCATGACTTTGCGAATACCGCGCGCCATGGCCAGCACAACCGCCTCACTCACCGCGCCTTCGCGCATCAGAACATCGTGCGGCACGCCGAGCAACCCTTCTTTCGCTTCGTAGGCATAGGCGACGACATCGGCGATGAGGTAGGCTGAGCTGCCCGGGATGTTCGTCAAGCGATGGCCGATCAGCCCGCCCGTACACGATTCCGCGACGCCGAGGGTCAGTCGATAGAGCGACATCAGATCGCAGATCTGTTCTTCCAGTAGTTTTGGCATGTTTAGTGGTGCGACCTTGTCACTCTGGCCAGGACAGCCGCAGCGATCAGCAACGCCGCCGGCATAGCCAGGGTCAAGTAGAGCGCTATCGTATCAGTAACAATGCTTGGCATCGGTCCCCCCAAGTTCATAATGGGACGCGGATAGTCACGGAAAGTACCGCGGATCCTCGCTGATAGAACCTGTCCTTAGGCTGTGACAATCCGCGGCCATTTCCGCGAGAATCAGCGTCCCGTCATACGACTCGTAGGCGCGCCACCAACACAGGCGGAATCTCGCTATAGTTGCCGTTCCACGATAACGGGTTTCTGCCCGCGGGATGGTCGGGCGGGAAGGCCGGCTCTTCCAGGGCGTCGAGCACAAACCCGGCCTTGAAGCATGCGCCGAGCAAGACCGACAGCGGCCGGTCGAAATAAAGCTGCGGCTGCGGCTGCCCGTTGATCGCTGCGCCACGGACAATCGTTGGCGTGATGTAGCCGGACACTTTCACGGCATAGGCGGTAACGATCTTGCCCGCCTGGTCCGACATTTCGGCGACGTGGGTTGCGCTCGTATGGTTGAAGCAGGGATGCGTGACAGAGAAGACGAAGCAACCACCCGGACGCAAGAGGCGGGGCAGTGTCTGCAGCAGCGGCTCGATGTCGGCCATGTCCATCAGCGCCATCGGTGCAACCGCGGCGTCGAACTGTCCCTCGCCGAGCGCCAGCAGTTCAGACCTATGCGTCGCATCGAGCACCTTGTAGGTAATACGCGCAGCATGCTCGGTCGTGCGCTGGCGGGCGTGCTCGATCATCGCTTCGGCGAAGTCGAAGGCGACGACGTGAGCGCCCAACGCTGCCAGGCGATTGGCATAGATGCCGTTGCCGCAGGCAATATCGAGCACGCGCTGGCCCGGCCGTAGGCCGAGCAGGCGCTCAGTCGCCGGCCAGATCAGCGTATTCACAAAATCGTTGCCGGCGCTGCCCATGCGCTCATCCCAGAACGCAGCGTTGGCGTTCCAGGCAGCGCGGGTCGTGAGGTTAGCGTGAGCAATATTATCCATATGCAATGAGTTTCGCTGTGTACCGATGGGCATGCCATGATAACTGGATCAGAAACAAGCAGTCTGGTCGCCGCGTAGGCCCCAACATCAAGAGACCAGAACGTGAATGGCAATTGACAATACGTTTCGACAACTTCTCTACTCAGCTTCGAACAGGGATCGTGGCAAGCCAGACTGCTTGATGATGCCCAACAACGTTCCAATCCTCAGCTCTTTGTGATCAGGCACAGGCACGGTGATGGTCGTGTCGCCATCCTTCTTCTGCAGAATGATGTGGCTACCCTTGCGCCTGACCTCTTGAAAGCCATGCTGAGCCAGTATGCCACAGGCATCGCTACCGGATAGGACACGTAACTTAGGCACGCTCTACTCCCAGAGCTGGCCCGACCTGCACTGTCGGCATGATTGACATGACATACGTTTCTTTCTTCAGGCGACTCCGAATCTCGGACGCAGACGCAACCTCGAAGAATCCCTCTACTGCCTCTAGCAAATTCTTGCGTGCTTCTTCGACTGTGTCACCCTGGCTGACCACGTCTACCTCTGGGCAAGTAGCAACATAGCCATTGCCTTCTCGCTCAATCACCGCAGTCAGTTGTAGCATCTTGCTCATACTTAGCTCCCGCGCTCAAGAGAGCGCACCCTACACAGACACATATCATCACCAGCGAACACCGTTTGTAGGTGAAGGAACTCCTAAACTAAGACACGAGATCGGCCGCCGGTGCGCCCCATGCGCTCATCCCAGAACGCAGCGTTGGCGTTCCAGGCAGCACGGGTCGTGAGGTTAGCTTGGTCAAGATCGTCTTTTGTTCGTTGCATTTACCTGCCAGATTTGTTACAATACTCTTAATGAAGGGAGAAAAGCAATGGAACGCATGATCCTGGATGTACCAGGCGACATCTATGAGTTGTTAGCAAGGCGAGCCGCCACAGCAGGCAAGAAACCGGAAACGGTCACGCTGGATATTCTGGAGTCTGCCCTGAAGCAACCCGATGCGTCGCAAACGAGAGAACCGAGCACAGCGCGGGAGATACTGGAAGCGTCAGGACGCAGCCGACCACTTAGCGCTGCACTCCGCCAACGAATCATTCCCGGTGTGACGTTGGAAGAGGTCCAAGCATCATTATCAAAGGCTGGTCAGCCATCACTCAGCGAGATTATACTGGAACAACGCGAGCACCACAATGGCTGATTTCTACTTCGACTCCAGTGCGCTGGTCAAGCAATACTGCATCGAACGTGGCAGTTCATGGGTGGTCGCAACAACGGCCCGCGCAACTGGGAATGCCATCATTCTGTCCGAGATCACTTTGGCAGAAGTGGCAGCCGCCCTATCAGCTAAAGCACGTAGTCAGCACGGTTTATCGCTGACAGAACGTGACCGCGCCTTCAGCCGCTTTCTGCAGGATTGCCAGAGCGGCTACATCCTGTTACCTGTAGACCGCGGCATCGTTGACGTGGCCGTGACGCTCACGCTACATTATCCTCTTCGTGGCTATGATGCTGTGCAACTGGCTACGGCTCTCAGTGTAAATGCAGACCTCGCATCAGCGGGACGTCCTCCTCTCACCTTCGTCTCCAGTGACCAAGACCTGCTGAGGGCTGCAGTGGCAGAAGGCCTCCCCACGGAGAATCCGAATCTTCATTAGTGGGTTCACGAACACAGGGAATTAGCGCCCCCCCGATCTGGTGATGCCCGGAATGCGATCAGAATGCTCATCGAGTCCTGCCGTCGGGTCGCGGGATAGGCTACGCTCTGAACATGCGCGGGTTCTCATTACGCATTCACAACCGCCGGTCTATGTGCAGTGACTGTCCTGTCTTTCTGTACTCGGCGTAGGCCCGCTCCCAATCTGCCCACATACGAAACATCGTAGGCGCGAGGGGCGCCGGGACTACAGCGGGGGGCAGCATCCCTGCCTGCACGGTGTTTACAACCGCTGATGCAGCTCCGATGTAGTAGTCGGTTATGCTACGCCCCAGAGCAGTATCGTGGTGAACGAGCCAGTAGGCATCAAATGGCTCAACGCCATTGAACGTTATCTCATGACCGGCCGGTCCGAATTCATAGCTATGGTGAGCGAAATGGTCAACCTCTTTCACTGTTGCACAGCTGTTTGCTCGCAGTCGCGTGAACGAGCGTGGATCGTTCTGCAGCGCGGTTCCTCGTTCGAACACACAAGGAAGCAGAAACACTCCGAGGCAGGTTGCCTGTCTGTTCATTGTGACGAGCAGATGTCGCACCAAGTATGCAACATCAAGCGCAATCCCACTACCGGTGCCTCCACAAAGTGACGTGCATAGGATGATCAGAGCCTGATCCACCGGGCCGGGACGTGGCTGTAGGGCTACGCCCAGCATCTGATGCAACCGCTCAAGTACCGTTGCGAAGTGGTAATACAGTCCCAATCGTCCGCAGAACCGGCGGCCTCCAATTCGGTCAGCTCGATGCGGTACGAATAATGGGATTCTTGTCACGCTGCAGTCCCACCACTTTCCAAAGTTCGGGTCCGTTGCACACAGATGACGAATGACCGGTTCGAGGGTAAACCCGTCAATGTTGATTGTGTGTTGCGGCGGGAAGCTCCGTGTGTCCGTATAGACTCTGTAGTCGGTGTCTGTGTCAATCCACAGCATCTGCGGAGACGCGTCAACGTGCGGAGACACCGCACGATCAGCCAGCAGACTGCGGCGGACGTTGGCCACGATGTCAATACCGGTTCCACCGAGCCCCAGGATGAGGGCTGGCTGCATGGGTCAACCTCCAGAGAGCAATGAGTTCTCCTACCCGCCTATCGCCTCTTCACGCTGCCTGTTCTTCGTTCATAAGTGCGTCGGTCAGCCCTCGGTCACCCATAACAACGAAAGAAATGCAGTCGGTCAATCCCCAGTCTTTGTCTGGTCGATCGCGAAACAACCGCAGAGCGCGGTCATACAGTGACTGGCTCAGAGGCACGACCTCGACTCTTGAGTCTGCCGCTAGAGACTCGAGAACTGCGACTGCCGCTGAGCGATAGCGCTGTCGGGACAAGGCATTGGCGATCTCAAGAAGGACAGCCTGAGTGGTCACGATGCGCGTGACCGCGGTGTCGAAGCTTCGCGCCAGCGCACGCGCC
Organism: uncultured Ktedonobacterales bacterium; assembly: GCA_964402955.1. Lineage (GTDB taxonomy): Bacteria > Chloroflexota > DTOL01 > DTOL01 > DAOUCN01 > CAYOEZ01. The sequence continues at coordinate 25,519 of CAYOEZ010000002.1, forward strand.
TGATTGTGTGGCGCGTCGCCAGATGAACTCAGGGCGATGGCATATGACGCGTCCAAGAAGAGATCAACCTTCATGATCGCCTTCTCCACCGTAAAGGTAGGTCTCCAGATTCGCTGCCCAATCCGGTGGACCGTCCAGCTTGAGCGATTCAGCGACCCTGAAGAAGGAAACTGGCTCCTTGCTCTCCTTCTCCACCGTCTCGATGGTAATGCGCACACGAGTGTTCGGTTTGAGGATCAAAGGATCCTCAGGGAGAAGCACCTTGCCATCGAATACAGCTTCCATCGTCTTAATCATCACTGTCCTCCATACTACCAGATGCGCCGACGGCATACACACCTTTCCGCGTCAGCCGCGGATGGGCAGCCAGCAGGTCATCGATGGTCTCGCCCGCTGCAAGCTTCTCCAGGATGAGCTCGACAGTTATCCGTGTCCCGGCAATGACCGGTTTGCCCATCATGATCTTCGGATCAGAAACAATCAATTGCTTCCCCATACCCAACCTCCTCAACCCTTACACCAACCCCGCCACTGCCTTCATCGCCTCGTCAAGCTTGCTGGCGTCTTTGCCGCCGGCGCGGCCCGTGCACTCATCCCAGAACGCAGCGTTAGCGTTCCAGGCTGCGCGGGTGAAGGCGTTGGCTGTATCGATGCTGTTGTCCATTCGTTACACAGCTATTGCTTCAAAGGCAACGCTCAATTGCTCTGACGTTTTGACGGCAAAATTGAGCCTTTCAAAACCGATAACATGACCGCTCTTGTCTTTCATCAGGATAACTTCGTCGCCGGTTTCTTCACAGACATATTCGGTTTGCGGATCGCCGAACCATACAGTCAGCGTGTTCCCTTTATGATCATAGTAAACTCTCACCTGGGCCATATTCGTATCCCTTCCTTGATGGCATCTGTCGGGTAAGCAGTGATCAGAAAACCATCACCATCTAGCCGTTTGACAACTGCACAAATCCATCGTCCCAAATGCTGTGCACAGTAGAACAGGTACACTGTTGGATCACTTCGACTCTGTCGGATCTCATCTGGCCTCTCCAACGCATGCTGCACATCGGTTTCATGGCCTTTCATGACCGGGTGCTTCACGGTAACAATGTAGTCCCAGTATGCAACGGTGACGCGGACACGAAAACTCAACGATGTCGGTACATCAAAAACCACATCCATTGTTGCATCCTCAATCGCCGCTTCATCTCCGATAGCGACGCAACAGCGAAGAAGCCATTGCCAGTACCTATACCAACCCCGCCACTGCCTGCAGGGCCTCGTCGAGCTTGCTGGCGTCCTTACCGCCGGCCTGGGCCAGGTCAGGGCGCCCGCCGCCGGAGCCGCCAACGAGAGCGGCCACTTTCTTGACGATGGCACCGGCGTGGAAACCTTTGCTGACCAGATCGGGTGTGACGGCGGCAACAATGGCCGGGCGCTCGTTGAGCAGCGCGCCCAGCACAACAATGCCGGAGCCCATGCGGTCACGCAGCCAGTCGGTCATCTCACGCAAAGCGTCGTTGGAGTTGGCGTCAACGCGGGCGGCCAGGAGCTTGACACCCCTGACCTCTTGCACATTCTGCAGGAGCGCAGCGATCTGTCCTTTGGCTAGCTCGCGCTGCAGGCGTTCAATCTCGCGCTCGGCGGCGGAGAACTCCGCCGAGAGCGCATCGAGCTTGGGCATGATCTCGGCCGGGCTGGCCTGCAGGCGGTGCGCAACGTCGGCCAGCATGCCCAGGCGCTCGCGCACGAAGGCTTCGGCGCCGCGGCCCGTGACGGCCTCGATGCGGCGCAAGCCAGCGCCAACGCTGCTCTCACTCATTACCACAAACAGTCCGATCTCACCCGTTGCGTGCAGGTGCGTCCCGCCGCATAACTCGCGGCTGAAGGCATCGCCAACGCTGACCATGCACACGACGTCGCCGTACTTCTCGCCGAAGAGCGCCATAGCGCCTGCCTGGCGCGCCTCGTCCTGCGACATCGTCGCCGTGCTCACCGCATGGTTGGCGCGCACCGCGGCGTTGACCCGCTGCTCGACATCCTTGACCTCGGCCTCACTCAAGGCGCTGAGATGGGCGAAGTCGAAGCGCAGACGATCGGGAGCGACCAGCGAGCCACGCTGTTGAGCGTGCTCGCCCAGCACGTCGCGCAGCGCCTTGTGCAGCAGGTGCGTCGCCGTATGATTGCGGGCAATGTCGAGCCGCCGCTCGTTGTCAACCTGAGCGGAAACGTGCGCCCCGCCCTGGATATAGCCCTGCGCAACGACGCCGCGGTGTACGACCACATCGCCAAACGGCGTCAGCGTATCGCGCACCGCCACGCTGCCGGTGCCGCCGCTGATCGTGCCCATATCGCCGACCTGGCCGCCCTTCTCGGCGTAGAAAGGCGTGGCGTCGAGCACAAGCTCAACCTCTTCGCCTTCTGTTGCCATATCCACAGGCTCACCGCCCTTGATCAGCGCCACAATCTTGGCCTCAACCTGTAGCACATCGTAGCCGAGGAAGTGGCTGGCCGAGAGACCAAGGTTGCGGTAGAGATCGGCAGACACATCCAGGCCAAACTTGGCGGAAGAGCGGGCACGCTGGCGCTGCGCCAGCAATGCAGCCTGGAAACCATCTTCATCAACCGTGAAACCGTGCTCACGCGCCACATCCTTGGCAATATCGAGCGGTAGGCCAAACGTATCGTAGAGCTTGAAGGCCTCGTCGCCAGGCACAACGGTCTTCTTCTCCACGCCAAGCTCGCCAAACAGCACATCGAGGCGGCCCAGAGCAGCATCGAGCGTCTCGCGGAAGCGCTGCTCCTCGCGGTCAATCACACGCAGCAAGAAATCGCGCTTCTCGACAAGCTCAGGATACTGCTTCTGCATGCCTTCGATGACCACACTCGCTGTCTTGGTCAAGAACGGCTCGGTCAATCCCAGCTCGCGGCCATAGCGGACGGCGCGGCGCAGGACGCGCCGCAGCACGTAGCCACGCCCTTCGTTTGACGGCAGCACGCCGTCAGCAATCAGGAACGTCACGGAGCGGCTATGGTCAGCGATGACGCGCAGCGCGTAGTCAACCTGCTCGCTTGAGCCATAGGTCTTGCCGGAGAGCCGCACACCCTCCTCGATGAGTGGCGCGAAGAGATCTGTCTCGTAGGCCGTGTTCTTCCCTTGCAGTAAGATGGCCATGCGTTCCAGCCCCAAGCCCGTGTCGATACTGGGGCGCGGCAGCGGCGTATCCGTTCCATCCGCAGCACGGTTGAACTGCATGAAGACCAGGTTCCAGAACTCCAGGTAGCGGGCGCAGTCACAGCCAGGCTTGCAGTCGGGCTTGCCGCAGCCAAACTCCTCGCCGCGGTCGAAATATATCTCGGAGTCGGGGCCGTTGGGACCGGTATCGCCGGCCGGCCCCCACCAGTTGTCTTCGATGCGTACAATGCGCTCGGCGGGCACGCCAGTGATCTCGCGCCAGAGCTTGAACGCTTCATCATCTTTGGGGTGAATGCTGGGCCACAGGCGGTCAGCAGGCATGGCAAAGTATTGGGGGCTGGTCAGCAACTCCCAGGCGAAGGTGATGGCCTCACGCTTGAAGTAGTCGCCGAGCGAGAAGTTGCCGAGCATCTCGAACAGCGTCAGGTGACGTTCGTCACCCACCACGTCGATGTCCACCGTGCGAAAGCATTTTTGTGATGTGGTCAGACGGCGGCGCGGGGGAACGGCTTGCCCCATGAAATAGGGCTTGAAGGGTACCATGCCGGCGTTGGTCAGCAGGAGTGTCGGGTCGCCGTGCGGAATGAGCGATGCGCTGGGCAGGATGAGATGACCCCTGGATTGGAAGAACTCCAAGAAGGTGCGGCGGATATCGTCTCCGGACATGTACTTCATAAACGCATGACTCCTCTTATGTTGACAGTGGCGCTCATTTTAGTGTATCTGGCGGGGCTTGTCAACCGTGATTCGACTGAGGGGTGTCGAATTGGATGCGCGGGGTTGGTCTATATGCGCGACGATCGGGCGGATGGACAGACATCGTACTCTTGCATCGGTCATCATTCTATGCTACTATGCCATCGCAGCCACGTGTCGAGGCCAGGCTTCCCCACTGTCTGACAAAAAGAGGGCAAGGCAGTGTCCGATATTACAATTGGTGCGCCCAGGCAATACGTTGATCATGGTTGGCCGGCGGTAAGCGCTCCCATTACCGTGAATGGTCAGCGCTTTGACGTGTACTTCCGTTCGGAGAGGGGGCCGCTGACGACAGACGCCGGACCCTTTGTCCTCGCCACGATCCATGCGGCCCTGAGGCTGGGGTATGGGGTACACGTGGATGTCCCAGTGTCAACATCCTTGCGCTCTCTCGCCGAATGCATCCAAGAGGCAAATCTCTTCGATTTCCCTGAGAATCACCACGTCCCGCTCGAAGCGACTCCAGTCGCTAGCACAGCCGAGCAGTCCCGGCCCGCGGCCCCACGCGGCGTTGCCCTCTTCTTCTCCGGCGGGGTCGACTCGTTCTACTCGCTGCTCAAGCACCACGACGAGATCACGCACCTCATTTATGTGCACGGCTTCGATACCCTTTTGTCCAACCCTACCGCGCGGGTGTTGAACGCCCGCGCCCTGCGGCGGGCGGCGGCCGAGGCGGGCAAGCAGTTCTTTGAGCTTGAAACGAATCTGCGCAGCATGTCGGACCGCTACGAGCGATGGGGCGCCCATGTCAGCAGCGCTGCGCAACTGGCGATCACGCTTGTGCTGGCGCACCAATTCGAGACGGTCTATAGCGCCGACAACTTCTCCTATTCTGGCGAGAGACCGTTTCCGGCTGTCATGAGTGCAGACGGTGTGGCTGCCGTTTTTGACGGCATAGACGCCATGCGTCTCGACAAGGTAACCTACATCGCGTCGTCCCCCCTCGCTATGCGCTGGCTCCGTGTGTGCTGGCAGAACTTGGGATCCACGTACAACTGCGGGCGCTGCGAGAAGTGCCTGCGCACGATGATCGGCCTGGAACTGGCCGGGGCGCTTGGGCGCTGCCGCACCTTCAAGCAGCCTATCGCTGTAGAGAGAGTGCGCAGCACAGACCTGAGCGTCTTCGCCCGCTTCTGGCCGGAACTCATGATCGAATTGGAGCAGCGGGGAGACCACCCTGAGCTGGCACAGGCGATCCGCGACAGCGTCCGGGCAAGCACGACCAACCCTATCATCTGGACCGATATGCTGGCCCATTTCGAGAAGCTCGGCGGCAGGCCTGACATAGTGGCCATGGTGCGCCAGTGTCTGGCTCATAGCCAGGCTCCGGCCGAACAGCGCGAGAGGGCGATGCGTCTGCGCAAGGCCATGGCCCACAATCTTCAGCTTGAGCAGGAGCTTGCGGTTATCAAGGCGTCCCGATCCTGGAAGCTGACTGCACCCCTACGTGCGATTGGCGAGCGTTATCGCAAGCTAAGAATGTAGATGCCTGCATTGTGCACTGGGTTGCTTGCATCGCGCATTGTGTCCTTCCCATCCCCATCCTCCCAAGGAGTGACCGGTATGGACTTCCGGCGGCGCAGCCGCATCAACTGGGTCTCCGTCATCAGCCTGCTGATCGGGTTTATCGGCATCGGCTCGCTGATCTTTCAGCATGTCGATATGCCCAAGACTCTGCCCCAGTTGCCTTTCTTTCCCAAGCCCACGCCGACGGCGACGCCGGTTATCGACGATGGCGCCTCGACGTTGAGCAAGGCTGATAGTCTGTTTGAGGAGGGAAAACTCGATCAGGCCGGCGAGCAATATGGGCTGGCGGTTGCTCTGATCGAAAAGGCCCAGATCGATTTTCTCTTTTTGTCCGACAAGGCGGCCACCGCCGGCGACACGATCGAATCGACAGCGCGCCGTATGGATGCACAGAAGGCTTTCCTGCGCGCTGGCACAGCCTATACGCGCTGGTGTAAGATCCTGGCCCTGCGCAACAAGAAGGCGGACGCCATTGTGCGCTGCAACCGGGGCATCGAGATAGACAATCGTAGCGCCGAGGGCTATGCCTTTCTGGCGCTCGCCTACGACCGCAACAACGAATTCGATAAGGCCATCGCCGCCGCACAGCGCGCCATAGACTTGGACCAGACCTACGCTGAAGGCTATGCCTTCCTGGCCGAAGCCTATGCCGACAAGTCGCCGTTCGAGAAGCGCAATCTGGAGACGGCGAAGAAGGCCGTGCAGGTCAACGAGAAGAGCGGATTTGCCCAACGTAATCTGGGATGGGTCTACGAAACGGAGGGCAACTACCGCCTGGCCGCGCTTGCCTATCAGAAGGCAACCGAAGTGGCGCCGACGATGAGCTATTTCTACATCGACCTCTGCCGCGCCCAGAAGATGCGCAACTTGCCAACCGAGGCTGTGGCCGCCTGCCAGAAGGCCACTGAGCTCGATGCGCAGAATCCGGACACGTATGACCTCCTGGGACAGATCTATTTCGACCAGTTAGCCAACCAGAAGGCGCTGGAGCAGTTCCAGAAAGCAATCGACGTCGACCCCGAGTATGCTCTTGCCTACGGGCATCTGGGCTGGGTCTACTACTTCCGTCTCTACTCCTGGGAAAAGGCGGCGACAGCGTTCGAGAAGGCGCTCGAGCTGGGAGCACGCAAGCTCAGCGCCGGTCTGGTGGCCGAGTTCAACACCGAACTGGGCTGGTCATACTACCGCCTGGGCCGTTGCAGCGACGCCCGCCCGGCCTTCGACCGGGCCATCGGGCTCATGACGCGCAATCCTGGCCCCGGCGCGGCCAACATCTCGCAACAGGCGCAGGACGGCATCAACGCCTGTGCGGGGAAAAAATAGGGTCTAGGGTATCGGGTTCAGGGTTCGGGATCCGAACTATGGCGACGAGAAACGCCCTTTCAGCGGCTACACGAGCCGATGGAAGGGCGTTTGTGTATTCCGGCGCCTGCTGGCGCTGCGTTTGCCTCAGCGCCAGCGACCACCGATTACGGGCAAGCGTTTGAGGAAGGCACGCAAGACCAGATAGAGCGCCGTGCGCGCATAGACGCGCTCATGCACCGTCTCGCGCAGCAGCCACCGCTCATCGCTGTCGTTGCGCAGGCCGTGCTCCGTTCCCGCCGGCACAAAAACCAGCGTACCGGGCTGTGTCCGCACCTCTCGCCCCGCCACATACAACGTTCCACCACCCTCGATCACATCGAACGACTCATCTTTGTGCTCGTGTACGTGGAGCGGAACACTGCCGTGTGGCTCCACCAGCACCAGGACGCCGGCAAAAGATTCGCTGACAAAGAGCGGAAAGCTGACCAGCGGCCGCCCATCGGAACGGGCAGCCGCGGCGACGTGATCGAGTACAACAGGCGTCCCCGGCATAAGCGGTATCTCTGGCACGGCTGGCCTCACGGTGTGGGATAGTTGGCGACGATCACCGGCAGGAAGAGCCGGCGGCATGTCGATTGGATGGACAACTGCACCGGCACAGTTCTGGGGCTACCCACCACGCCGGCTGTTAAGCTGCTGACCGTGATGGTACCCGTACGGATGCCCACTGTCAGCCCGCTCGTATTGACGGAAACGCCGATCTGGCCGGGAGAACCAGCCACAGCTATACCTGTCGTGGGCGAAATGGCCAGCCAGGACGTCGCCTCGCTTGCCGACCAATTGAGTGGAACCGTGCTCGTGTTGACAACCCACAACGTGGCGGTAACCGGTTGCTGTGGGCCGCAGGCCAGGAAACCCAACTGCGTCGGATTGGTACTGAGATAGGGGCGCGGCGTTGCGGTCGGGGTTGGCGTCAGCGTCGGCGTGGCTGTGCGCGTCGGTGTGCGTGTGATCGTCGCTGTGCGTGTCGGTGTGCCACCCATGGCGTTGTTGACAGCGTTGAGAGCATCGGCGCGGCCGAAGCCAAAGGTATTGTCCTGCCCGGGCGTGCCCAGATCGATTGCGCCGCCGGCCATCCACCAGTACACCTGATCGCGCGTGGCCCCAGGTTTGGTGCTACGCACAAGGCCGGCAATGGCAGCGATGTGCGGGGCCGCCGCCGAGGTGCCATAGAACGGCGATGAGAAGCCGCCTGCACCCGTCACCGAGACGCCATCGATGCCGGTGATATCCGGCTTGCTGCGTAGCTGATAGGACGGGAAGTAGTGCTCCACGGGCCCTTGCGAGCTAAAGCTCTCGATCGTGTCATTGCCCGGATCGTTGGCGTCGATGGCAGCGCTGGTGAACATGCCCAACGTGTGGTGATTGGGCGTCACGCTGCCTTGAATGACGTTGTATTCGCGGGCAGCGACTCCTCCGCCGCGCGTGTAGAGTTGCAGCTTGTTATTAGTCGAGCCCTGCCAGCGAAACGCCGCCAGATAAACAGTCTGCGTGCCGCCCGAGGTGTTCTGATAGAAGAAGTGCTCGACAGGGTTGCCGGCGCCCGCCTGGGTATCCTGGCTGGCAGCGATTATCTGCATGGCGCCATTGAACAGGTACAGATCATAGTCGTTGCCAGAACCGCCCCAGGGATCATTCCATTGCAGATAGGCATTGAAGTAACCGTTGTTCTGGAGGACCATGCCGAAAAGTTCGTCGGTTACCAGCCAGCGGTTGGCTGTGCCGAGGCCATTGGCGAACGTACCCGCTACAAACGTACCCTGCCAGTGCATTTGCGCCACGTTGCCCGCCGATCCGGCGTAGGACACATTACTATTGACCATCACATTGGTGATAGCATTGTTGATCTGCCCGTCCTGATAGTACGGCTCGCCATTGAACGAGAGATCATCAACGATGACCGTGCAGCCCGCATTGCGCAAGATGCCAATGCCGTTGACCATGTCCACCGCTGTGCTGGGGCCATAGAAGCCCAGCGCCGCGCCGGGGGCCAGATCGTGGATGATTTCGAGCATGGCTGTGCCTTCGTCACCGTTGCCTGCCTTGCGCACGTCGATGCTGGCAGGTAGATTGCCCGACGCGCGCGCTGTCGTCCAGCTATTAACGCCATCGGAGATTGCGCAGATCTTCTGCCCGACGCCGGTGATGCCCAGCGTGCTGCGCACCAGATTGGCGCGATGAATCGTGTCGCCCTGGCTGTTGACCGATCCCGTGTCCACATCGGGGTACGACGGCAGCGTCAGCAGACGCACGACCGGCAGGCTGGCAACATCAAGCACCTGACCATAGCCCAGCCAGCCTTCGACAACGTTGGCCGAGAGGTTGCTGCGCTCGATCTTCAGCCCACTGGCCTCGAGGCTGGCCAGCGCCTCGTCTGATGTATCCTCCAGCCACACGTCAACCTGGATTCTGCCGTCTCCGTCCACACGTACAAGCGGCGTCGACAGGCCGGGCATGGCGTCGAGCTGCCCGCCTGCAGCCAGGCTTGCTACATTCTCGCTCGTCTGGCGGAGCAGGGAGTTGACTTTGGCCCACGGCGAGCCGGCGTCCGGCTTAGGGGGCAGCACAGCAGACGGGGGGACCTGTTCGATGCCATGAACCGCATCGTCAATCGTTACACCATTCGTTACGCCATTGGTTGACGACCGAGGGGTAACGTCTGCAGAAACGGTCGAGACGACACCGCTGCAGAGAAGCACGAGCACGAGCAAGACACGGACATAACGGTTCATTCGACTCCTCCGTCATTGCAAAGCTAGATGACCATCTAACCAACTGCGGACGCCTTCGTGATCAGCTCCAAAATGGCCGGCGTCAGATCGGCCAGATTGGTGATGCGATGGGCAAGATCAGCCCGTCGCCTGCCCACCAGAAGTGTGGGCACAGGGCTTGCCGTGTGGCCGCGTACACTGAGATCCTCGATGTTGCCATGATCACTCGTGAGAATGAGCAGCATGCCGTCCAAGCCATCAAGAACACCGCCGAGAAACGCGTCCAACGCTTCGAGCGTCTGGATGGCCTGCGTCCAGTCACGATGATGGCCACAGATGTCGGTGTAGTAGTGTTCAAAAAGCGTGAAGTCATTCTCTCGGGCGATGGCGGCTAGATTCTGCCCCGCCTGACGCAGCGTGATGTCAGGCATGTCAACATAACCCAGCATATCGCGCCAGCCACGATTGTCGAAGAAGGCAGAGACGGCCTTGCCGGCAAGCAGATCTTCATGATCGCGCAGACGTAGACCGCCGGCACGCGCTGATAGCCCCGTGGCCGAGAGCCCGCGCTTGCCGCGCGCGACGTCAGCGAAATACCGCTCGGGGTACGCATTGGCAAAGGCGCCGCGCCCACCAGCACTGCTCAGCTTCTTGAAGATGCTTTCGCGAGTGATTATCGCGCGCAATTGCTCGTTGGGGTGCGGCCCCCAGTGGAAGCCCAGTTCCTTGGCCGCGTTGACGCCTGTCAGAATAGTCGTCTGGCCGGTCGCGCTCTGGGGTAGACCGTCGACGCCGAGATTAGCACCAGTGGGGATGAGTGTTGCGCGAGCAGTCTCCAGCAAGCCACCATTGAGGACAAGGGGACCGCCGAGGAGATCGGTCACGACGGGCATGCGAGCGCGCACGAGGGGATTGGTGGTTGGATCTGACTGACCGAGTCCAACCCCATCAAGGAAGATCATCAGAACCGGCGCAGAGAATGGCGGCACGTTGCTCTCTCTAGCACGTTGTGCAATGCACAGACGGATATAAGTGTGGTGCTTTCTTTTGACAATATAACACAAAGGCCGCTGCAATGCAAGCTGTGCGCCAACCTAGCCAGGGCTTGCGCAAAGTCGCCCGTCTGTGCGTAGAGGCAGGTCTCAGACCTGCCTTCCCATGACCACACGGGGCAGACGGGCAGGTCTGAGACCTGCCCCTACGCATCATTGCGCCTGCCAAGTAACATGGCACAGGCCCTGTCAACCTAGCGCCAGGTCAGATTCCATGCCTTGAGTGTGTCGAGCGCGGCGTGGTTGGTCAGGTCGAGGTGAATCGGGGTGACAGAGACTTTGTGATCAGCAATGGCGCGGATGTCGGTGCCCGGCTCGTTGACCGTTGTCGGCTTGCCGCCGCCAATCCAGTAGTACTTGCGGCCATAGGGATCGGTGCGCACGATCAACTCATCCTGATAGCCGCGCTTGCCCAGAGACGTGATCTCGAGCCCTGCAACCTCAGTTTCGTCGATATTCGGCACATTCACATTGAGCAAAGTGTCGTTCTGCCAGCCATCAGTCAAGACGCGGGCGGCGATGTGTGCGGCAACCCGCCCGGCTAGCGCGAAGTTATTTGCCTCTGGCTCGTCGGGAACGTAGCCGTCGAGAGAGACGGCGATAGCCGGTACGCCCCAGATAATGCCTTCCATTGCTGCCGCCACGGTACCCGAGTACGTGATATCGTCGCCCATATTTGAGCCTTTGTTGATCCCCGACACGACCAGGTCAACTTTGCGCTGCAAGAAGCCCAGAATGGCCACAGCTACGCAATCGGAGGGCGCGCCGTCAGACGTATAGGCGTGATCGCCATCAGCCATATGCACAATATTGAGGCGCAGAGGCTTGTGCATGGTCTTCGAGTGGCCGGCCGCGCTCCAATTGTGGTCAGGGGCAATGACCGATACCTGCCCCAGCGCGGACAGCGCTTGCTTGAGCGCAAGCAGTCCCGGCGAGTCAATGCCATCATCGTTCGTCACAAGGATGTGTGGTTTCACGGCTCCCCCCTTACAGCAAGACTTCCAGTGTCATGGCGACAGCGGAAGTCTCACCGTGCATGTCTTCATTGCCCCGACGGCAGAGCGGCCGGCGGCAGATAGATACCTACCCGCCAGACGGCGCCTTCCTGACCGGTCTCAAGAATGAGTGGCTGCAGGCGATAGGAACCATCGCTTGTGCGCAAGCGGCCCATGACACGGAAATAGTACACATTGCCCTGCCGTCCAATGGACTCGACGGCCAGTGTATCAGTAGTCAGCCGTTTGTCTTTCATCAGGGAGTTGACCATCGTGGCGAACTCCGCCTGAGTCTGGCCAGAGGCGCCTCGTGTCATATCGTAAAGCTTCATCATGTCGCCCTTGTTCAGGGTATCGAGGTACAGGCGCACGGCCCTTTCCGGCGTGTCGGCGACGAAGTTGTAGTAGACGCGGTAACCGAGAATTGCGATCAGAGTGACGCCTCCGATAACAAGAGCAACGACGCCATAGATCCCCACCCGCTTCAGCAGTGCAGCCATTGCCTACCTCCACAATGCCTCTTCCCTGGCGAACGCCCATATTCACTTCTTCTTCGGTGGCTCGTTTCCCCACAAAGGTAAGGGTATCTGTTTCTCTGTTTTGCGTTTCTCGTGTTTGTGTGGCTGCGGCTCGGAATGTTCTGCTCGCCGTGGCTCGGCCTCGCCGGGCAGCAGTTCGCTACGCGGGACAACGGTGGTCTTGCCGCCCGCCCTGATGACAATATCATCCTTGCCGCGGCGCTTTGGCGGCTGCTTCGCCGCTGTGGTTGGCTCGGGCGGCAACAGACGCCGTTTGACGTGTTTCTCGCCCGTTGCTGCGTCAGCCGGCGCGGACGTCTTCTGCGCGGCAGTCTTGCTGGCCGTGGGGCGGGCAGAGGGAGGGATCACCGTCACCTTTTTCTTATCCGCGTCCTTCTTCGAGACCGTGGGGCGCGGCGAGGAAGGAGCGACTGGCGCCTGCTTCTTCTCAGCAGCAGGCATAGCCGGAGCAGCCGCATGCGCCTTCTCTTCCGCCTGCTTGCGCATTCTCACGGGAGACGGCGGCGGCGTCTTTGACGGCTCATCTGTGACAGCAGTCTGGGCCTCAGCCGATGGAGCAGCAGGCGCGGCGTGTGCGGGGACGCCCGCGACCTTACCTTTCGCGGCCGCCGCGGGACGGGCGGCTCGCTTGTCCGTTGCAGGCTCGGCTCCTTTTGTCTTGCCTTTGGCCTTAGCCTCACCTTTTTCTTTCTGACGCGAGGGCGCAGGGGCCGCTGGCGCTTTCTTCTCAGCGCCGGCAGGCCCGGCCGGCTTGGCCGCCTTCGCCCCGTGCGGAGCGGTTGCAGCAGACCTGACGGCCCTCTTTTCCGCTGTGTTGGGCCCGGACTTAGGCTCAGACTTGGCTTCAGATCCATCGGCTGGCGCGGACTTCCTGGGCCTGGCCGGCGGGGCGGATTCGGGCAGCAGCGGCTGGGCCGACGACTTCTTATCCGGTCTCAAGCGCAGGATGGCCACGGGACTATCGGCAGCCTCCAACTCAACCAGGCGCACGCCCCGGTTGGCCCGCGGCAGGGCATTGATCTCCTCAAACGGCTTACGTACCACCTGGCCTTGCGCCGACACGATCATCACATCGTCGCCGGCAGCGATGACCCGCGCCGCAATCAACAGCCCGTACTTGTCGGTGACATTGGCGGTCATGACGCCGCCGCCGCCCCGTCCCTGGGGCGAATAGTCTGCCAGCTCAGTGCACTTGCCATAGCCCAGCCGGGTGACTACCATGAGCGAGCCGTCTTTGTCTACCAGGTCAACGGCCACAACGGCGTCATCATCGGCAAGGCGAATCGCGCGCACGCCGCCGCTGCCGCGGCCAGACGAGCGTGCCTCGGTCTCTGGCTCAAAGCGAATCGACTGTCCACGGGCCGTCACGATGATGATCTCCTGGCCGGGATCAGTCGCGCCCGCCCAGACAACCTCGTCCTTGGGTTCCATAGACATGACGTTGAGGCCGCTGGCGCGCGTGCCGGCGAGGTCCGCTGCCAGGACCCGCTTAATCTCTCCCTGGCGGGTGACAAGCGTAATGCTGCTGCCATTCTGCTCACGCAGCGCCGCCATGCCCGCAATCCGTTCCTCAGCCATCGCTGTGGAGAGGAAATTGCTGAGAGGCACACCGCGTGCCTGGCGGTCGCCGGCGGGGATTTCGTGGCACTTGAGGGCGTAGCCCTTGCCAACATTGCTCACGAAGACAATCGTATCATGCGTATTGGCGCTGACCAGCAAAACAGCCGGGTCTTGCTCTTTCGCAACCACTGCCGTGACGGCTCGCGCCGGGCTGCGCCGCGGTTGGGCGCGGAACTGGTCGGCAGGGACGCGCTTGAAGTAGTTACGCAGACTGACGGCAACGACGACGTCCTCGTCGGCGATCAGATCCTCAGCCGTGAAGTCCTCAGCCTCTTCCTCGCGAATCTTGGTGCGCCGCTCGTCGCCATACTTGCCCTTCAGCTCGACCAGATCCTGCTTGATCAACCCGTAGACTTTGATGGGGTGGGCCAGCAGGTCTTCCAATTGGCCGATCAGCTTGAGGACCTCAGCAAGTTCTTGTTCGATCTTCTTGCGCTCGAGGGCAGCCAGGCGGCGCAACTGCATGTCGAGGATGGCCTGCGCCTGAAGCTCCGAAAGCTTGAACTTCTTAATCAAGCGTGTACGGGCCACCTCGGCGTCAGGCGAGTTGCGAATGGTACTGATGACCTCGTCCAGATTGTCGAGGGCGATCTTCAATCCTTCGAGGATATGGGCGCGGGCGCGAGCTTTGTCGAGATCGAATTGGATGCGGCGAGTGATAACCTGGTAGCGATAGTCGATGTAGTGCTGCATGAGCCGCTTGAGGTTGAGCACGCGCGGCTCGCCATCGACCAGGGCGAGAAGGTTGACGCTAAAGGCGCTCTGCATGGCTGTCAGCTTGAACAGATTGTTCAGAATCTGCCTCGCCTGCACATCGCGCCGCAGTTCGATGACGACACGCATGCCCTGGCGATCTGACTCGTCGCGCAACTCAGAAACGCCTTCGATGCGCTTGTCGCGTATGAGATCGGCAATACGCTCGACAAGCGTGGCCTTGTTAATCTGGTAGGGCAGCTCGGTGATGATGATTGTCGAACGGTCGCCGCTGCGGTCCTCGATGAACGCCTTGGCGCGGATGACAATACGGCCATGGCCCGTGGTAAAGGCGTCGGTAATGCCTTTGCGCCCGATAATGATGCCACCGGTCGGAAAATCGGGCCCCAAGACGAACTGCGCCAGCCGCTCGACCGGTACATCCACAATCTGGTCAACGACGTCGAGGAAAGCATCGTATTCAAGCTCGTCTTTCTGCTCTTTGGTCCTGGGCGGTTTGTCGAGGGCGGCAACTTTGCTCTGATATTCCTGGGCCAGGAGGTCTTTGAACTCCGGACTCAGGTGCTTGCGCAAGCCAGGCACGACATCCTTTTCCAGAGGCCGGCCATGCACGCGCGCCTGAGCCATCTCGAACGGAATGCCGGCATCCACCGCGCGCTGGAACTGATCGAGGATGAACACAATCGCGTCGGCCACCTCACCAAGATTGTGCGGAGGGATGTTCGTGGCCATGCCAACCGCAATGCCTGAGGCGCCGTTGATCAGAAGGTTGGGCAAGCGTGCGGGGAGAACACTCGGCTCCTTGAGGGTCGCATCGAAGTTGTCAACGAAATCAACCGTGTTCTTGTCGAGATCAGCCAGCAGCTCTTCGGCGATAGCAGCCAGACGCGCCTCGGTGTAGCGCATGGCGGCAGGGGGATCGCCGTCGACGCTGCCAAAGTTGCCCTGGCCATCGACCAGCATGTAGCGCATGGAGAAGTCCTGCGCCATGCGCACCATGGTCTCATAGACGGGAGCGTCGCCGTGGGGATGATACTTGCCAAGGACTTCGCCGACGATACGAGCGCTCTTCTTGTAGGCGCTGCTGTGGCTGAGGCCGATCTCGTTCATGGCGTAGAGGATACGCCGCTGCACAGGCTTCAAGCCATCACGCACATCGGGCAGAGCGCGCGCCGTAATCACGCTCATGGCGTAATCCAGATACGCCGCACGCATCTCCCGGTCGATGTCGACGAGCTTAACAGTACCTATTTCCATTTACTCGATGGCTCCAACGTCTTTGAGGTACAACTCCATGCGGGTGACAAAGGTCTCGGCGTCAGCAACGAACGGCTTGGCGATCTCGCCGGAGACGTCATGCAGTTCGGGCCTGTAGTCTGCTTTCTCGCGCGCCGTCTCCAACCTGGCAAGCACGTGTGCATATTCTGGCTCTATGAGGCCTGGCTTGACGAGATACTTATCAAATGCAGCCCTAATGCGAGATCGCCTGCTACGCCTGACAGCTTGAGCGAGCAACGCGGCCGCAGCAATGTGAAAGGCCGCAAAGTAGGCGATGCTGACAGCAGCGCGTTCATGGCCGCGTTGCAGCATAAGAGCCACCGCTTCCATGTCTTCGTGGCTCTTGGCTACCCAGCGACCAACTGCGGAGCGACTCTCCGCGTCCATGAATCAATTCCCTTCCTGATGCTGATAACCAGCCACCTTCGCGTCGAAGAGCCGTGCCTGCAAGATCTGATCAGCATACCTGGCGTGCAAGCGGCGGACGAATTTGTCAACCACAGCGCGCTCGTTGGGGGTCAGATGGTCCAGAAATCGTTTCTTCTTCATCGTTAGCAGCTTAAGGATGACGGACTACTTGGTCGGATTCCAGACATATGAACCTGTCTTGTCTATGTATCCTGTGCGGTCGCCAAGTCCGACAAAGGCAAGGCCGTTGGCAAACGGGTAGGCATCGTCGAACTGTAGATTGATCACAATTCTCCCAGCCTTGTCGATGTATCCCCATTGCAATTGTGATGCTGAATGTAATCTCACAGGTGCCAGTCCCCCAGAGAACCCCTTAACCATGTCGAATGTTGCCTTGATAACGATTTGTCCAGACTTGTCAACGTATCCCATCTTCTCGCCAACATAAACGGGGAGCAACCCTTCGGAGAAGCGCTGCCAGAGAAGCACCGAATCTGTTGGGAAACCTTCTGTGGAACTCGTGTGAGAAGAGACCAGGCCTTCAAAAAAGAGATCGGCCCCCTCAGTAAATGCGATCTTGCCTGTCTTGTCTATGTATGCTGACTTGCCTCCAAACTCCACCAGCGCCATACCCTCATGGAACTCACCAGCCTGGTCGAACTGTGGGTTTATCACCAGCTTCCCCGCCTTATCAATGTAGCCCCACTTATCCTTCAACACGGCGGCCAATCCTTCAGAGAAACGGCCAACATCGTCGTACTCCTGCGCATAAGCGGCCTTCTTACCTGTCTTGTCAATATGGTATCCCTTTCCGGCTACTTGCACTCTGGCCATACCGTCGAAGAAGAAGCCAGCATCATCGAACTGTGGGTTAATGCGATACTTGCCTGTCTTGTCAATGTAACCATATCTACTGCCGATGGACACAGCAGCCAGGCCTTCGCGAAACGGAAACGCGCTATCGAACTGAGGCTCAATGATTGTCTTGCCTGTCCGATCAATGAACTGCCACGAGCCGTCGCTGGCGGTGGCAGGTATCAGACCCTCTGAGGAAACCAAGTCGTCCGACATGACGTAGGATATCCAGGCCTGGCTCACGCTATCTATGCTGTACTGCGCCCGGATCCGTACCTTACCAGTCTGGTCAATAAAGCCGTATTTCCCCCCTTGGAGCACAAAGAAATGTGGCTCTGAAACTCCCGTGACCGACGCCGTTGTCCTCCCGGAGGAAGTGGAGGCGCTACAGGCTGCAAGACCGACAGCAATAAGAATGGCCAACAAGAGGAGCCCACAGACCCTTCGACACATGCCCACAGTTGTCCTCCTCAGAAGCTGCAATGCTATCTCTTCCTGCCCAGCAGTGTCATGAATGGCTCAGAACAACGTGAGAACCGCCAGCCTGTCATCCGCGTGCAGCTCATTGATCGCTTCAATGTGAGCGCGCAGGACAGTCTCGATTTGACCCGTCATGCAGTTGCCGAGCCGCAGCCAGACAACCTTGGGAGGGAACCCACGCACGATGCTCAGTTCGTTGTAATCGACGTCCTTCGTCACAATGGTGTATCCGAAGTCACGCGCATATGCCCAGACTGCCTCGTCCGTGGCACGGTCAAGTCCAAGCAGCGACACGTGACCTGCCCCCGGATAGACATCCGCCAGGCGCTCAACCAGACGAGGAGACAGATTCTGGTCAAACAGGAGCTTCATGCTTGAGCCACCAGCATGTGGCGTTCCCGGTCAGCCGCGTAGCTGAGACAAGCCTGGATGTCTTCCCCAGTCAAGTACGGGAAGTCTGTTAGAACCTGCTCCGCAGTCATGCCTGATGCCAGGTACGAGAGCACATCGTAGACCGTGATGCGCATGCCGCGAATGCAGGGTTTGCCGCCGCGCTTGCCAGGCTCAATGGTGATGATGTCCCGATAACCCGCATCCATCGTGCACCTATCCTTCATGAGTCTCCCATCGCCGCAAGCGCTGAAACAGGTCGTTCAGCACCGGCAGCAGATTCTCGTTGAGCGGGATGCCTTCAGCCAGATAGGCCTGCTCACGCCAGCCCTGCGCCCCCTCGATGGCGCGCTGCAACGTCACGGCCACATCGCCGCCCTTGCACACTTGCATCAAGACGCCAATGACAACCTGCTCACTCTCCTGAAGAGCTGTGGGCGTACGAACATCGCGCAAAATCACCGTCCGCTCGCGCAGAAAATCGAGGTCGCGGGTCGGCGACGTTTTGTCAGCATCGAGATCGACCAGCATCTCGCTGGCAACGACGTGCAGGCGCGCCAGAACCAGAAAGCGCCCGCCATTCGACGAGATGTCAATCTCACCCTGATAGACGCGCCCACTCTTCAGCCCGCCGGGATCGGCAATGGCTTGCACCACCATTGTGTTGCCCGACCACGATGACTCGCTGAGACAGAGCCACTTGTGCCGGCTAACGATCGTGCCAACCAGAACGCCAGAACCACCATTGCTCAAGCGGATACTGAACACCTTGGGCGAGCGCCCGCTCACAGCCACCCCAAAATCGAGAATGCTCGGCGTGGCGACCAGCACCGGTTTCTGCATCACACCGACTTGCACGCTGATCGGCACGGAGCGGGTGCCATAGGAGATGGAATCGATGATCAGTGCGCCGTTATGCGTCGAGCCTTCCTTGAGATTGGTCGTATCAACCTCTACATTCACGACCGTGGTGGCGCTAAAAAGGCGCGACGTGCTCAGGCGTATCCAGGGATGGCTGGCGCGCAGGTCGCCAATCAGAGTGCGGCCTTCGGTGACGCTGATCTCGACCGTCAACGTGCGCGTCGTCCCCTTGGCCAGCGTGCCAAACGACAGAATGGATGGCGTGACTGTGACCATGGGCATCGTGCGCCGCGTCGCATAGTAACTTCCACGCGACGCGGTGCTGCGCGTGGCACGCGCCCGCCTCTGGCGATCGTAGTCGCTGCGCTTGGCGACGTCACTGATAACAGCGTAGGCCAGGTTGAGATTGCGCATACGCTCCTCGGCGTCGCTGGCGCTATTGACGTCGGGGTGATACTTAGAGGCCAGTCGCCGATAGGCCGCTGTCACGACCTCAGGCTCGGCTTCGGGGTCAAGTTGCAGAATCTTGTAATAATCGGGTTGTTTTGTCACGGCGTCATCATAACACAGGCCGTGCAGTGCGTCAAGGTCAATTGGCCGAAAATTCGTCCCACAACCCCTTGACATAGAACATTTGTTCGTGGTATAATGCGCGTGTAGAACAACTGTTCCCTGTTCTGCGATAGGGCAAGCGCAAGGAGCTGAGTATGGACACCAAACCGCCGTCAGAGGTACAGCAGAAGATCCTGGACGCTATCCGCATTTTCGTTGAGGACAACAATCGTCCACCGACGATGCGAGAGATTCAGGCGGGCGCCGGGCTATCCAGCCCGTCCCTGGTGAAGTACCATCTTGACATTCTAATGGAAAGCGGACACATCCGTCACCGCGCCGGCACCGCTCGCGGCGTCGAGATCGCGGCGGATGCCGACGCTCGCCGGCGTTCCCTGTTGATCAATGTACCCATCATGGGCACAATCGCCGCCGGCCAGCCCATCGAAGCCATTCAGCTCGCCGAGGAAATGTACCTGACCCGCGACGTCGCTCGCGTGGGCGATTACGCGCTGCGGGTCCGAGGCTCCTCGATGATCGATGACCACATCGAAGACGGCGACATCGTCATTGTGCGCGCACAGGACAGCGCCGACGAGGGCGACACGGTCGTGGCGCTTCTGCTCAACGGCCGCGGTGACATCAGCGGCGAGGCAACCTTGAAACGGTTCTACCGCGAAAAGCCACGCGCGGCGGGAGAGTCTGGCCGCATTCGCCTGCAGCCACGCAATCCGACGATGAAGCCAATCTACGTTGACCCCGACTACCTGAAGATCCAGGGCAGAGTGGTGGGAGTAATCCGTTTGATGGCATAGGTGCGCCTGGTCGGGCCCGTGCGCCCGGCAGCAGCGCGACAGAGGGAGGGAGACGATGCTCAAGTATTGTCAGAACCGTGGCGTTTCAGAAGACGGTAAGGTAACGTGCAAGAAAATCGTGCGCGGGGATGCTGAAGTGAGCCTGGCGATTTGCGAAGCGTGCCCCGCGGCCAGCGCCAATTGCGGTCATCTCCGCTTCTCTCTGGAAAAGGAAGGCGATTCCTCCATCGTCATCCGCTACGGCAATGGGCGTAGCGAGGTGCTGGAAGGCGGACCAGGCGGAGTGCGCTTCGCGAAATGTGCGTGTTCTGCTCACATGAGAACCGTCGACACACACAAGGACTGTGCGGGCTGCGCCATGCGCAGCGAGGGATTCGTTCACGACGTTATCCCGCCGGCGCACGTTGACACACGACCCATGCGGGCCAAGGTCATCCCCTTCCCAAAGATGGTCGGCGTGCGCCAGGCAAACCCGCATGGTCACGATGGCACAGTTCACGTTGACGCATAATCCCAAGAGTGTAAAGAGTAGGCAGGTGGTTCCCATGCGCGAGATGTTGGACTATCAGGCCGACCAAATCGAAAGAGTGCTCGCCAGCCACGGTGTACCAGGGCGAGTCTACGGAGGAGCGGTCAGCCCGCGCCTGGTCGAGTTTCACGTGGCGCCCGCAGCCGGAGTCAAGATCTCACGTATCGAGGGGTTGGCCGAGGAATTGGCGATGTACCTGGGCGTCAGTTCCTGCCGGGTGCAGCGCAAGGGCGCGGTCATCAGTATCGAAGTGCCCAAGGACAATCCGCCCATCGTCAAGCTTCTGACTCTGATCAGTGGGCTGGGCAGCACTGTGCCGCCAGCGTCAGCGGTTCTGGGCCAGGACACTGAAGGCCTGCCGATCTTGTTGCGTTTACCCAGCCCGGATGTGACACATGTCTTGATTACCGGCACCACAGGCAGCGGCAAGACAGAGCTTGCCAGGAGCATGATCCTCAGCCTTGCTCTGTGCAATCGCCCCGATGCCGTCCGGCTCTTGCTGGTTGATCCAAAGGGGCGAGGCTATGGCGTCTTCAGTCGTCTCCCGCATCTGATCTGTCCCGTTGTCAGTGACGTTGAAGAGGCGCACGAGCGTCTCGAGGGGCTCGTCTCGGAAATGGAGCGGCGCGACAAGGCAGGCCAATCAGAGCCACGTATCATCGTCTTTGTTGACGAACTGGCAGACATGATGATGGTCGGTGGCAGGCAAATGATCCAGACCATGACACGACTGACGCAACGCGGGCGCGAAGCAGGCATCCACATCATTGCCTGCACGCAGAAACCGACCGCCGCCATTGTCGGCGGTCTGGTCAAGAGCAACTTCCCGGCGCGTTTGGTCGGCAGTGTGGCCAGCGTAGACGACGCCAGGATTGCATCGGGAATCAGCGGCAGCGGCGCAGAAAAACTGGCCGGACGGGGCGACTTCCTGCTCGTCGTCAAGGGTGACGTCCGTCGCATTCAGGCCGCCTACGTCCCGGTGGATGAGCTTGCGGTGGCGGTTGAACGACTCGCCGGCCAACCATCCCGTCCGTCCGGTCAGCCGCTGCTGCAAGGGGCGCCGCTCGCCGCAGCAGGCCCGGAAAGCCGCATCGCGCCAACCCTGACCATGGCTGGCAGCAGCAGCGGTGGCGCCGCCAATTGCGACGACGCAGAGGTGGTAGATGAACACGCGGCCGCCGACGCGCCAGTGGAATGTGAACGCCAGGCAACGACTGGCCAGCCTTTGACCGTCAGCGTGCCGGACAAGTCCGAGCTGCGCACGAATGACGATCCGTTCCTGTGGCGACCGATCAACAAGCACCTGAGTATCGGCCATCGCCGTCAGTGACAAGCAGGCCCAACCACCGCCCGGCGCATGTTTGCAGGGCTATTCGTATAAAGGGAGAAGTGAAAATGAGTCTCGACATTTGGAGCCGCGACGACATCCGAAACGTAATTCTAGCCGCCAACGCGGCCAGCGCGGATGTGGCGCAGCGAGCGATGGACCGCAGCGAGACGGCGCCGCAAACGCAGCCCCTGACCGACTATCGGGCCGGCTATGAAGCCGCCCTGATGACGTTGGCGACCGCCTTCGGCATCCCACTCGTGTCCAACGGCCGGTTGCGCTCACCGGGTGTTGTCATCCCGGGCGGGCGACTGGCTGTCAGCTACCGCGCTGAACACACGTTGGCGCGGCTATTGCAGAAAAGAGAGGAGATCGAATCATGAGAGTCTTCGCTGCATTGCTTTCGGTGATTGCCGTCGTGGCGCTGGCGCTCAACATCGGCAGCCGCATCCCGCCCGACACCGTGGCCATGGCCGCCGGCGTCGTGCTGGGCGCACTGACAGCCATTCCAATCAGCTTGTTCATGGGCGTAGTCCTTGCCCGCCGCCCGCAGCCTGCGTCCGCTGTCATCGAGGAAGCGCCCCGGACGTACGCCCCACAGCCGGCCTACCAGCGGGTTGAGAGCTTCTCGTCATTGGGGCGTGACTACCCGCCGCTGGTCATCATCAATCCGTCCGCTTTCCAGGCAGCGTCGCAGCCAGCATATCCGGCGGCGCGCCTGGATAGCATACCGTTGCTCTCCGGCCAGCGTGAGTTCCGTGTGATCGGTGAGGAAGCGACCTAGAAACGCAGCCGAAAAGTCCATCGTCAGAATTTGTGGGTGATGAAACATCGTCTACAAGCTGTTTTCGGCGCCAAAATGGGTGGTCCAGAACGTTTTCAGGCTCAGATACATGCTCTGATGGGGAGCCAGCATTCGGCGTCGCCGGAATACGGACTTTCCGGCTGCATTTCTAGCGCACTGTTGCGTATTGATCACTGTCGTTGGAAGGTAAAGAAGGCTTCTGGCATGTTCGCAATGCCAGAAGCCTTCTTGTTTGCCTGGTATGATCGCCCCTGGGACATGCGCGCCCGTCATTGCCTTGTGACGCGCATCGCAGCGAGGGTGGCTGCATCAACAAGGGCGTCGAAGTCGATGTTGAGCTGGCCATCAGCGACGTCAACCAGGAAGACACGGTCAACCGCCTTGTACTTGCCGCCGGCGGCCTGGAAGACATCGAAGTTGGTCAGCGCCGTCACGCCCTCGATGCGCACAGTGAAGCGCCGGTAGTCGATGCCTCCGTAGTACAACTCGGCGAATTTTAGCTCGACGCGATAGGTTCCATTAGCCACGTCGAACTTGTATGCGCCTCCGGATGACCAGTAGCGCTCGCTCTGGTAGAGTGTGGGGTCAACCGTGTTGGCAATGGCCTTGTTCACAGTACTGGTCTGGCCGCCTACGTATCCCCAGGAACCGGCAACGTACGCTTTGTCCGGCGACCAGACGTGTGCGCTTGTGTCAAGGTATTCACTTCCGCCAACGTTGACCCGCTGGTCGTAGATCGGGGTCGGGCTGGCCGTTGCGGTTGCAGTGGCAGGCGGCGTAGCCGTGCCGGTTGCTGTGGCGGTGGCGGTGGCTGTCGCCGTTCTCGTCGGCGTGGCTGTGTTGGTTGGCGTCGATGATGGGGTCGGCGTTGGCCCTGTCACCCATTTGATGACCAGCTCCGGGCGATAGGCCATTGCCTCGCGCATGTTGAAGAGGATGCTGGTGGCCGTTCCACTTGTCTTCTGTAGCTTGAGGCCGTTGTTGGGCAGCGCCCCATTCACCCAGCGCTGCACAAGGTACGTGAGATCGATCGACGCCCAGCGTGCAGGCGGGAAGTCACCGACCCCCGGCGCCACGGCGCTGGCGAAGGCTTCGCGGTCGACGCTGGCGCCTTCAGCGCCCGCCACGCTCCACGGAATGGCGCCGTTGGTGGTGTTCCAGGACGCGCCCATTTCGGCCCACGGCGCAAGAAGAGCGTAGACTGTGTATGTCAAAGTGCGCGCGCCATTCTGCTGCGTTCCGTAGATCCGGAACTGGGCATCGCTGATCGTGGCGTACGACGGGATAGCCGAAAGATCAAAGCGGAAGAGACACGGCAGGCCGTTGTCCTGATCGTGGAAACCGTACCCTCCACAGTACGACGTGGCCGATGCGCCGTAGTTCGTGTTCGGGTATGTGACATAGAGCACCGTGTCTGCATCAGGATTGAGCGTGATGGTGCTGGGCACGGGCGTCGCGGTGAAAGTGGGACTCCACAGCGGCGTTGGCGTCTGCGTCGGCGTTGCCGTCTGCGTCGGCGTGCTGGTGACGGTTGGGCTGGGCGGAGGCAGTTGCGACACGTGCAGCGCGCTGATCTTGGCGGCGCCCACCACAGGAACGAAACCGATATTCAGTTGGCCATCATTGACGATGGCCGTCAGGATGCGGTCATACGCCCGGAAGCGCCCGCCCGTAAGGGCAACGATGTCGAGGCGCGAGAGCTGCGTCACTCCCTCGAGTGTTACATCGAAGACCCGACTGTTTGCGGACGAGTTGTATATCTCGGCGAAGCGCAATTCAATCAGGTATTGGCCGTTGGGGACATCGAACTTGTACTGGCTCATGCCAAAGCGCTCGCTCTGGTAGAGCCTGGGGTCGGTCGTGTTGGCAATCGGGTTCACCACAGAATAGGTCGAACCGCCAAGCGCGCCCCATTGTCCTGCACTATAGGCGCGATCAGCCTGCCAGGCGTTGCCCAGCGTATCGGTGTAGACGCCGTCGCCAGCATTGACCCTTATCTCGTAGAAGGGCACAGCGATCTGTGTAGCGGTGGCCGACGGTGTGGCAGTGAACGTGCTGGTGGGCAAGGCCGAGGTGGCCGTGACCGTCGCAGTACTGGTGGGCGTCTTCGTTCGTGTCGCCTCTACTTCGGTGGGCGTTGCTGTCGATGTGGTCGTGGCTGTCGGCGTGGATGTACCGATGCGGGTAACGCGCAAGGCATCGATCTTGGCGGCATCCTTGCTCGGCACAAAGGCGATATTCAGATGTCCATCGTTGACCGTGACGGTATAGACGCGATCGACAGCGATGTAGCGCCCACCGGCGGCGGAAAACACATCGAAGGCACTGAGCACACTCTGATCTTCAACGCGGACATCAAACCTGCGCGCTGCGGCGTAGTTGTAGTAAAGCTCGGCGAATCTCAGTTCCACGCGGTACGGGCCATTGGCAACGTCGAACGTGTAGGCGCCGCCCCCGGACCAGAAGCGCTCGCTTTGATAGATCTTGTCGAGGTCGGTGTTGGCAATAGGATTGGCGGTCGAATAGGTGTTGCCGCCAACATAGCCCCAACTGCCTGGCGCGTAGGCTTTGTCGGCCTCCCAGGTCTGACCATAGGGATCGGTCCACAGCGCGCCGCCGGCATTAACACGCACGTCGTAGGGCGGAACCGGTGTGTTGGTTGCGGTTGGCGTTCTCGTAACCGTCGGGGTCAGCGATGGCGTCGGCGTCAGGCTGGGGGTAGGTGTTGGCCCCCGTGCAAATGATGCGACGCGAATGCCGTTGATGGTCGGCGCGCCGATCGTGTTGCTGAAGACAATGCTCAACTGGCCGGTCACGACTTCTGTATTGAAGGAGAAGTCCCGCGCAATATAACGGCCCGGGTGGTCGATCAGGTCGAGGTTGGTAATCACCCTGGTGGCGCCCAGACTGACGTCAAAGACGCGGTTGCCGGTGCAGGACTGTGTGTAGATTTCGGCGAAGCGCAGATCGACGCGGTAGCTGCCGTTGGGAAGATCAAAGCGATACTCGCTCATGCCCCAATGGCTGGTCTGATAGAGTTGGGGATCATCTGTCCCGGCAATGTCGCGTGTGTTGGTATAGACATCGCCGCCGATGTAACCCCATGATCCCGGCGCATACGCCTTGTCTGCCTGCCAGATCAGGCCATTGATATCGGTGTAGGCTGGGCCGCCGGCATCGATGCGGACCTCGTACGATGGCGGCGGAGTTGATGTTGGATAGCCGCCGGGAGGAACTGTCCCGGTTGACGTTGGCGTGCGCGTCGCCGTCGCTGTGCGTGTATTGGTAGCCGTCTGCGTCGGTGTTGGTGAGCCGTCAACATGGTTGCGAATGACGATCGCGCTCACCTTGCCCGGAGGGAAGGCGGCCGGAAACTCGACGTCCAACCGCCCATCGCTGACCGTTGTGGTGAAGCGGCGCACAAGCGGAGTGTAGGCGCCGGCGGCGCTGAAGATGTCGAGATCCTTGAGCACGGTGACACCCTCGACCTTGACATCGAAGCGGCGGCTATTGGGGCAGGTGAAGGGGTAGATCTCTGCGAAATGCAGATCGACGTCGTACACGCCATCGGGCACATCGAAGCGATACGCTGCCATGTTCCACCGCTCAGACTGATAGAGCGGCTGGTCGTCAGTCTGCTCGATGCGAGCAGTAGTCGTGTAGGGCAGGCCCAGTACATAGCCCCACGATCCCGGCGCATAAGGCCTATCGGCCTGCCAGGCAATACCGTCACGGTCAGTATACGCGCTGCCTCCAGCATTGACGGCGACCACGACGGATGTGTCGAGAGCGGCCGGCTGCTGTGCCGGCGAAACGACCGCTCCTGCTGCGGCGCCTACGACGAACACACAAAGAAGCGAGGCCAGCCCCAGCACAGCCGCATACCGTTTGCCCGTTGCCAATGATATCAATGGTCTCATAGTAAATCCCTCCCAGAGCAACCCGTCCGAATACGCGCCAGAGCCTGGCGTGCCTGTCCACCATCTATTAACGTCGTGAGGTACGGGCAGATACGGGATGGCCGGAGGGAGATGAAGGCATTGAGAGGAACAGAGAGGAGCGGCGTGATGTCACGCGGCTCCCTCTCTGTGTACTGTTTCGGGGCAAACCAGACGCTACGGCGATAGAAACTGATCGAAAACAGAGAGAATCTGTTGCATGAACAAGTCAAGGTCCTTCAAGCTACTATCGACTGCATTCAGGCGCTGCTGGAGCGACGGCGTCGGCGTCGGCCCGGCATAGCCGATACCGCTGACAGCGATGGCATTGATCTTGGCCGCACCCTTGGTCGCCACGAAGTCGATGTTCAACTGGCCGTCCAGGACGGTTACATCAAAGGTGCGATCATAGGCGGTGAATAGTCCGGCCACAACGTAGAGGTCAAGCCCTGTGATGACTTTCGTGCCTTCGAGTGCGACGTCAAAGATGCGCTGCTTGGCCGCCGCGTAGTCGTAGATCTCGTCGAAGCGCAACTCGACCCGATAGATTCCCGCCGGTAGATCGAACTGATATGCTGTCATGTTGAAGCGCTCAGACTGGTAGAGCGGAGCATCGAGTGTCGCAGAAATCGCATGCGTCGTTTGATAGGCCGTGCCGCCCAGGTAGCCCCACGATCCGAGCGCATAGGGCTGGTCGGCCGCCCACACCTTGCCGGTACCGTCGCTATAGGCAGCGCCGCCGCAGTTCAAGCGTGTCTGGATGCTGGTGATGTACGACGTAGGGGTAGCAGATGGCAACGGAGCCACGGGTGTGGCGCTGCCCGACAGAGATCCTGCCGTCTGCATGATACTCCAGATGGTATTGAGCGCGCCGGCCAGCCCGGCAATTTGCCCTTCGAGTGCTGCGAGCCGCTCGGTCGATGCCGGCGTTGCGCTTGCGGGCGGGGGCGACGATGGCTGCGTTGGCGTTACCGTGCGCGTCGCTGCCGGCGTCGCAGTGCGTGGCAGTGTTGGGGTCACAGTTGGAGTCGCTGGAGCGACAGGCGTTGGTGTTGCGCTCGCGGTCGGGGTGGATGCGGCGGAACCAACCGGCCCGGTCAGCAGCATATCGCCGTACCCCGAGACAGTACTGATCAGCGAGTCGGCCCACAGCAAGTGCTTGTCGCGCCGCCCGCCGTCATCGTCATCATCGATGCCCCAGTTGAAGCCAAGCAACGTCCCCGACACTGCCGGCGCGGGTACAACCATCGAGATGGGAATGGCGACTTCGATGCTGTAGCCGCCCGGACGCGACAGGACTGTCCATTGCAGAGGAGAGGGGCCTTGCACAGCGCCGAAATCGGCCAGGCGTGAATCCAGGGCCATCGTGAACTGATGGTCACGGACGCTGCAGCAGGTCCGGTCGCGCTCTCCATCGAAAGCAAGCTCGACGCCATCATCATCGGCGATCGTCGAGCTATCGACGATCAGGATACTGTCGGACACATCGGTGAGAACATACAACCATTGCTCATCCCAGGCACAGCGCAGCACGGCGCTCGTGTCGGCCGGCCCGGCCGGCGCGCCCTGCACATTCCCGGCCGTAGCAGCGTCCATTGCCAGCGTGGGAATCCCGCTCCACTCATCTGCCCGGCCATCGATGTGCACGGGAGCCGTCATCCTGGGACAGACAAGCGCTGTTGCGGGCGCGGCCAGAGATGCGGCCCCCGCAGCAACCAGCCCGGCCGCGCCCAGACAGATCAGGGTGAGAGCGACGAGGGCCAGCCGCCAGAGACTGCGATCTCGCTTCATTGTATCCCCCTAAACAGCCTGAGAATCTCCAGGAGCCGGTTCACCTGCTCAAGCAGACTCTGGTATCGTTTCTCCAATGTGTCAAGTTGGCTCTCCAGGCCAGGGCCTGTGGTCGGCGTCGGTGGA
This sequence comes from uncultured Ktedonobacterales bacterium, assembly GCA_964402955.1. Classification (GTDB taxonomy): domain Bacteria; phylum Chloroflexota; class DTOL01; order DTOL01; family DAOUCN01; genus CAYOEZ01. Next base: position 54,146 of record CAYOEZ010000002.1, read on the forward strand.
ACGATTACTGTCGCCGTCGGCGAGGCCACGGCTGTTGATGCCGGGGTGGCCGTACGCGTCGCTGTCGCTGTCGCCGTTGCAGCGACAAGCGGCGTCGCCGTGCGCGTGCCCGTCACGGTTGGCGGAACAGCGGTTGCTGTGACTGTTGCAGTCGGCCCGCCCGGCGTTGCCGTCACCGTACGCGTCGCCGTTGGAACAGGCGTCCCGGGGTCGCCAGCACTGCTGCCAATAACTGTTATCTGGTGAAAGATTTTATCGTAGCAATCATTAGGCTCGACGTTGCCCTGACAGGATGCTGCACCAGGGTAAGCACTGTCTACAATGTAGTCAGCGCCCCCCGTCAACCCGCCAACCAAAATCATGTCTTGGAGATGAAACGTCACCGTGACAAAATCACCATAGTAGAGTTTGCTTCCACCGCTCGTGCACGGCAATCCACCAGGCTTCGTACCATTAACATAATCAGTGCCCGTCGTGCTACAGTAGTAATCACGGTTGTATGGTGCGACAACCTCGTTAGCATCATACGTTCCTTGCCCTGCCGGAACGACAAACGGCGCCGGCTCTGGTATGGCCTGTGTCGCGCGCACCGTTGTCCCATCGTACCTCGTGTATGTGAGACCCAGGTGTAGGCCAGAACTGTAGTTTACACCACCCGCATTGTCGCCATCACTCGACCAACCCAACGACGCATCACCGCGCCCTGGTACGTAGACGCTCACCTGCACGTCAAAGGCAACGCCCATCTGGTTCTCGGCAAACGTTGTGATGTCACCCCGATACTTGTATGTATCGTCAGCGCGCATCTGGAATTGCGTAAAACCATACATGACGCGGGTGTGACGGTTGTGAAAAGTCATCCCCGGCGTGTCGCCCGTCAAGCTAATCAGGCTCACCCACGACGGCGCATCTGGTGGTCTTTGATTCACCTTGAGACAACCCTCAAACTGGCACGAGGTTGAGTCCTTCGGCACAGCGCCAAACGGATGATAGACATACGCCCCGAATTGCGGATACACCGCAAACTCAGCGCTGCCTCCTTGCACACCCATAGCCTTTAGCGCACCCGTGCTGGTGTTTATGTTCCACCACGAGTACCGCCCCGGCCCCCTGCCACCAATAGACACGCCCGGCAAGATCATATCCGGCATGATTGCGACGCCCCACACGGCGGGAGTCTCGTTCTCATTAAGTTGCCGTTGCCCGACGTTGTAATTGCCGACCTGTCCGATACGCGGGTCGCTTCCACCAGCAACCGATAATGACCACTGACCAAGACGCTTCTCCGTTGCCGAACCGGGCGTATCTCGCGAGACTGCATTCCAGACATCATTGTAGAATAGGGCATCACGCCGCGACGTTAGTCCATCGGGCGTGTACTTGCGGCCATCAAACGGTTCGCGGTGCGGCGTATCGCGGAACACGGTGGTTACTTGACTGACCGTCGTCGGACTCTTTCCCCAATATGGGGCGAATACCTGACAGAAGTAGATGTTCGACGTGTCTTCAGGAAATGACGTATTCATTTTAACCGCGCCCGTTGGATAGAGAATCTGATCAGGCTCGCACATTCCCCCCACAGTGTCGATGAATGCCGGATACGCTTGTTGTGCCTGCCACGCATCCCATCCCGACACCAGAAAGGCGTTCTCGAATGCTATGCGGATTGTCTGCGAGTAGTCAATCGCTCCCTGGATGCTTCCCTTTGTCTTGTAGTTACCGCCCATATCATAGCCACCATACGGAGGTACAGACGTTGGCATTGGAACGGGTGTATCGCCGATCAGGTAGGTCGGTGCAACGAACGTATTGTTGTTGTCATCCTTGAGGACGGCCATCACGAGGCCAACCGGCTCACTGCCAGTAGGGTACGGCTGCTCGATAATCGCTCTCAAGCTGTCGAATCCCTGAAACGTCACAGCATGTATCACCGGCTTCGTGGGGAAGGCCCACCTGGGCCATGTGATGTAGTTGCCGGGCTTGTTGTCCGTGCCAGGCTTAGCGTATACTAGGGCATTCGGGAAGTTAGTTGACCAACTCCCGCTGCATCCCTTCATCCAGTTGCCATACTCACCGTCAACCCCCGCGCCGAAGCGCACCCAGCTTAGTCCGTTCTGTAGCGTCGTCTGTGCGCCCGCCCACGCCCAAAACGCCTTGAGTTCAGCCAGCCATGCGGCGTTATCGTAGCGCGGACTAATAAACGTACACGTGCCGTTGCTTGTCGCCTGCACATAGAGGTACGAGCCTCCTATGTAATCAGGCTTGCCATAGGTTCCACATCCCGCATACGACGGGTTATCACGCGGCAAATTCTTCCGCAATATCTCTGGTGTGAAGTCCGTCCCCCAAAACTGATGCACCGTCCGCGAACAATCCGTCGTCACCGGAATACCGTCGTCGACAGCGTATGTCGTGCTGAATATCACATCAGTGCCAACCGGAAACTTGACCCTCGCTCCGTTCTCGTTGACGTAACTCCCCATCGTGTCGTTGACATCATAGCCGGCATCGCCAGGGTCAAGGCGGGGTGTATCGCGCCAGACCAACAGACAGCGGAGACGATCAGGGATTCGTTTGCCATAGGTCGTGCCACTGCCCGTTCCGTCGTACCACATCGTCCAATACACCCGAACGAGCAGCCCGTAGTAAGAGGGCAGGTTGTGATACTTTTCGCCCACGTCACGGTAATCATTCCAATCAACGTACATCGGCCTCGTCTCGGCGGCAGTCGAGCAGTCTTTGGGGTCAGCATTGATGGTCGTCATAACGTAGACCACGGCAGGAGCAGGCACGACACTTGCGCCGATAGCCTTCGTGCTGATTGGCGGGACAGCGGGCGATGGCGCACGACGCACGCAGAGCACGAGAGCGCCGAATGCCACCAAAACCAGTATAGCCGAGATTAGAATACGTCTTCCCATCAGCCCCGCCTCCTGTACCATCTCATACCACTCCACCGCTCAACTCGCTACTTCTATCCGCTGGCCGCAATGCGGGCAGGTAATCCACCCTGCCACCACCTCGACGCCCGCCTTCTTCGCAGGCGCCATTGGGCACGTTGAAGATATCCGATCCTCCACTGTGTGCAAACCAGCGCTAGATCTGATGGAGTAACGGATCGGCTGTACCAGTGACAGTAATGCCTGTGGTGTATGTTCCACCGAGATCGCCGACGACATAGCCCCACGAGCCATCGGCATAGGGCTGATCGGGCGCCCAGGTATTGCCAGCGCCGTTCACATGGTGTGGTCCGCCGGCGCGCACCCGCAACTCCTGGAAGCGTACAGGCCTCGCTGGCGTCCACGATCACGTGGGCGTCGCTGTGCGGGTAGATGTTGGCGAGCCGGAAACTGCCGTCCGCGTTGCTGTCGGCGTTGCTGTCGGCGTAGCAGTTGCCCGGAGGGGCGGAGCCGCCGTTGGAGTGGCCGGCGTGACAGACGTTGCAGTTGCGCTCGCGGTCGGCGTGGCTGTCGCGACAGAGCCAACCGGCCCGGTCAGCTGCATGTCACCATACCCCGAGACAGTACTGATCAACGAGTCGGCCCACAGCAAGTGCTTGTCGCGCCGCCCGCCGTCATCGTCATCATCGATGCCCCAGTTGAAGCCAAGCAACGTCCCCGACACTGCCGGCGCGGGTACAACCATCGAGATGGGAATGGCGACTTCGATGCTGTAGCCGCCCGGACGCGGCAGGTCGGTCGCGCTCTCCATCGAAAGCAATCTCGACGCCATCATCATCGGCGATCGTCGAGCTATCGCTAATCAGAATACTGTCGGACACATCGGTGAGAACATACAACCACTGCTCATCCCAGGCACAACGCAGCACGGCGCTCGTGTCGGCCGGCCCGGCCGGCGCGCCCTCCACGTTCGCGGCAGCGGCAGCATCCATCGTCAACGTAGAGGAATCCCGCTCCATTCATCTGCCCGGCCATCGATGTGCACTGAAGCCATCATCCTGGGGCAGACAAGTAACGTTGCCGGCGCGGCCAGGGATGCGGCCCCCGCAGCAACCAGCCCGGCCGCGCCCAGATAGATCAGGGTGAGAGCGACGAGGGCCAGCCGCCAGAGACTGCCGGCTTGCTTCATTGTATCCCCCCAAATAGCCTGAGAATCTGCAGCAGCCGGCTCACCAGGTCAAGCAGACTCTGGTATCGTTTCTCCACTGTATCAAGTTGGCTCTCCAGGCCCGGGCCCGCAGTCGGCGTCGGTGGGACGATTGCTGTCGCCGTGAGCGACGCTGTCGGCGAGGCGACGCTCGTGGCTGTTGCCGTCGCCGAGGCCACGGCTGTTGATGCCGGCGTAACCGTACGGGTCGCTGTCGCTGTCGCCGTTGCAACGACAAGCGGCGTCGCCGTGCGCGTGGCCGTGAGTGTGGCTGTCGCCGTTGCAACGACAAGCGACGTCGCCGTGCGCGTGGCCGTCACCGTTGGCGGAACAGCGGTTGCTGTGCGAGTTGCGGTTGGGCCGCCCGGCGTCACGGTTGCCGTGGGCGTGGCGGTCTGCACGCCGACCTTGGAGACACGCAGTGACGCGATTTTGGCTGAGTCCTTGATTGGGATGAAATTAACCACCAACTGGCCATCGCCTACCGTTGTGTTGAAGGTACGGCTGAGCGCGATATTCTGTCCCACGGTCGCCGCAATGTCCAACTGGTCAAGAACGGTCACACGATTCAGTTGCACGTTGAAGATACGCTTGCCGGGATCGCGGCCAAAGATCTCAGCGAAGCGTAGCTCAACTTCGTAGGGACCATTGGGCACGTTAAAGATGTACGATCCTCCGGTGTTCGCAAACCAGCGCTCGGTCTGATACAGTAACGGGTCGGCTGTACCAGTGACGGCAATGGCGGAGGTGTATGTTCCACCGAGATCGCCGACGTAAAAGCCCCACGAGCCATCGGTATAGGGCTGATCGGCCACCCAGGTGTTGCCGGCGCTGTCCACGTAGAGTGGTCCACCGGCGCGCACCCGCAACTCCTGGAAGGGGACAGGCGTCGCAGGCGTCCACGATCCCGTGGGCGTTGCTGTGCGGGTAGATGTTGGTGAGCCGGAGATTGCCGTACGCGTTACCGTACGTGTTGGCTTGGGCGTGGGGCTCCACGATGGCGTGGGCGTTGGCCCGCCGCCGCGGTGCCCCTTGATCTCAAACATGTGCACAATCTCATCCAATCCACCATTTTGTGGATCGGAATTGAGGATGAGATCGGCGCCGAGCGCAAGGCGATGCGCCCAGACAGCATCGTTCAGCACCAGCGTCGCCGTCACCCAGGCGCGCGTATCAGTCTTTCTGATCATCTGCGTGCGCGTCACGTTGTCGAAGCTCATGTAGCTGAGCGAGAGCGTATCAGTGCCAATGTTCAGATACTTGACACTGACATCATACCAGGCGCCGTTGACGGCGTCCTGCGCCTTCGTTGTCTGGTTGTAGTAACCCCAGCGAGGGTCAACATAGACGCCCATGATATTATTACCACTGGCGTTGTCGGTGCGCCGGTCAATGAACGAGTAGATATGGTTCAGCGTTGTCGTCGGCACATTGTAGGGGGCTGCCCCCATGGCGGCGGTCTTGATGACTGGATTGTTGATGTTCGATTCAGGCCCCAGGCGATGCAAGGCATAGGTGAAATCGTCGTGCCAACCGCCATAGGTCAGAGACCCGCCGCTTATCGGCGGCCAGTAGTCGGTATCACGCAGGACCACCCAGACATCTTCGGTGTTCGTAATCGTGCGGCCAAAGTGCGCCTGCACCCAGGAAAACACACCCAGATCAGTCAGCTCATAGTCATACATCCAGTGGCCCATAAAATCATAGTAGGCAGGAAAAGTGGTGAGGCCTGCCAGTATTGTCTGGTAGCGCACCTGCGTACCGCGCGCGCCGGGGCCGCCCCACGGATAGGCATTCTCCCACGCGATATAAGTGGTATCGGAGTAGCGCTGCATGATCTGGATCGTTCCCACACCATTGTTTTGCCACTGATTGCTCATGTCGTTGGTGAGAGTGGCCTGTTTCAGCCCAATGGGGAAGGCATAGGGATTCTCTTTCATGACCGTATTGGTAAAGTCTTTGCCATCACCAGTAAACTGCAGCAAAACCGGTTTGTTGGGAAAGGCCTGGCGCGCCGCATCGAGGAGATCATTGTTGGGGCCACTCTTGATCACAACCTGTAGATAGGCGGTGTTCGACATGAGTGGGTTCATGTCGCGCAGCGGGCACTCGAAGAAGTCCTTCGTGTTCGAGCCGTATTCTTCGTCCATGCCCGGGCCGAGCAGGAATGCTTGAATTTGCGTATTGCTGCTGTAGCGCTGGCCCAGCGCAGTCAGGAATTGCTTGTAGTAGAGTTGCCAGGTGGGATTGTTGTACTTCGGAACAATGCCGACCGTGCGTGTGATGCACGAGCGCGTGCCGGGCCAGACATCCACCAGATATGAGCCGCCATCCTTGGTCAGCGTGGCCATCTGGCCCGAGGGCAGGGCATAGGTGATCGGGCGAGATAGCGGAGCCGAGATCAGGTCTTTGACGAACTGCGGCGAATAATCGTGGAAGGCAAAGCGCGCCGCGTACGGATCGACCGAGTTGGCATATTTGGGGTTATGCAGGATCTGGCTCGAATAGACCTCAGACTCGTTCGATGTGAACTCCAGGATGATTGGCTTGCTGATGACGGCGCCGTTGACCATAGTCACCGTCATGTTGGCTGCATCGCGCAAGTAGGTATCGACGATGGTCCAGTCGAACTGGTTTGGCCCAAGATGAACCTGGTGCCAGCCAAAAACGGGCTGCGAGCCGATGGCCGGCAGGTCCGGATAGAGGGCGCCGAAATCGATATTGCGCCAGTCGTAGAAGGCATAGTAGATCGGAGCGATCGTGGGCCGTCCGGGAGGAGTGATCTGCACATCAACGGGAGCAGATGCTTTGGGCTCAGCCAGAGGCAGCCAGAGGCTCTTGTTGATCGTTGGCGTGGCCAGCACGCCCGGCAGGCGCGCAAGCGCAGTCGCCGTTGCCTGCGCATCCTTCTGCAGAGCGATCCAACCATTGCGATCAGTCACAGATAGATCAATGTAGCTGTCCATGCTCGGCGCGCTGGCGTGGCCAGTGATGCTGACCATGTGGATGACCTCGTCGCCCGTCCCTGCATCGAGAACCAGATCGGCGCCATCCAATCCGGCTGCCAGATAGGCGTCTTGGAGCGTAACGGTCGTCGTCAGCCAGGTGTTGGAGTTGCTCTTGTTGATCAGGTAGCGCTGCGTCGCGCCCGCAACGTCCTTGTAGACCAGGCTGAAACTGTCGCTGCCCTGATCGAGGTACTTGACCGTCACATCGTACCAGACGCCGCTGGGATCTGCGCTCTGCGGCTTCTGCTTCCAGAAGGGCCAGCGCTGGTCAACGGCAAAACCGATCGTCTTCACGCCCTGCGCGCTGTTTGTACGCCGGGCCATGAGTGCAAAGGGATGATCGAGGGCCGCTGCCGGCAGGCTGAATGGCGCTGCCGCAAGCTGCGCCCGTCTGACTAGCGGCGCCGAACTGGCGAGGCGCAGGCCATAGGTTGCGTCGTCCATCCAGCCTGTCTGAGTGACTGAGCCGCGGGTTGGCGTGATGTATTCGGTATAACGCATCGCCACCCACACCTCATTCGTGGTGGTGATGCTGCGTCCCAGATAGGTGCGTGTGAAGTCGAGCAACCAGGGCGCCTCGCGGCTCATCGTCTCGACCCAGCCGTTGAAATCCATGAAGTCCGGGAAGGTACTGAGACCGGCCAGAATGCTGAAATAGCGGTTCTGCATCGCCGCGGCGCCTGCCCCCAGTACGCTATCGCTATAGGCATTCTCCCAGGCGATGGGCAAGGTGGTCGAGTACATGCTCATGATCTGCCAGGTGCCGCGGCCGTTGCTCTGCCACTGGTTGTTGTTGTCGTAAACAAGCGTCGCCTGTTTCAGCCCGATGGGTGGGTTCAGCTTGGCAGCAGCCAGAACATCCACACGGTCCTTGCCGCTGGACGTAAACTGGAAGTAGAGCGGCTTAGTGGGGAAGGCGCTGCGCCAGGCATGAGCCAGGTCATTGTTAGCGCCGGGCTTGACGACTGCATCCAGATAGGCCGCCTCGGGCATGCTCTTGTAGACCTGCGCCTTCAATGCGCAGCCCGCAAAGTCTTTCGTTGCCTGGCCATACTCCTGGTCGATGCCCGGGCCAAAGACGACGGCAACGATCTGTCCATCTTTGTCATAGCGCGCGCCAAGGGCAGCAACAAACTCGCGGTAATACTTCTGCCAGGTCGCGTTATCATACTTGGGGACAATGCCAACTGTTCTCGTCACGCAGCCGGCCACGGGGCCCACCTCGGCCAGGTAGGAACCGCCGTCGCTCTTCAGCGAGCCGATGCTTCCGTCGGCCATGGTATACGTGATCGGGCGCGTCAACGTCGAGCTGATCTGCTTGCGCACAAAATCGGGCGTATAGTCCTGGTAGACAAAGCGGGCGCTGAGGGTGTCTTTGCCAGCCACATGTGCAATCTGCTTGGACGACGGCACAGATTCGTTTTCGACAATCTCGAGGATGATTGGCTTGCTGATGACAGTCCCGTTCTGCAAGGTGACGGTCATCGCCGCCGCCTGCGCCAGATACTTGTCGATGGCCGACCAATCGTATTGCCCCGGCCCGCTCTGCAAGGATCCCCAGCCAAAGACAGCCAGTGAGCCAATCGCTCCGGCCTGAGGGTTCTGGGTGGTGAAGTTGGTATTACGCCAGTCGTAGAACGAGTAGATGACGGGGGGGACGCCCAAAGCCGCGGGGGGCAACACCTGGGCTACGGTAGCCTTGACCGGTAGCGATGGTGTCTGGGCCGCGCCCGTGACGGTCAGGCTGCGCGTTGCAATAGCCGTCGTCGCCAGACCAGGTGATGGGCTGGCCGGGGTATTTGCAGCTACCGGCACAGCCGCGGCGGCAGGCGTCGCCGCTTCTCCCTTTCCCACAAGGGTGTCGGGAGTTGACGACGCCGCCGGCGTTGCCGTGGCGGTCGCTGCGGGAAGAATCTGACGCAGGGCAAAAACGACCGCCAGAGCTATGATAATCACGAAGATGAAGGCCAGAGCAGGTATCAGGCCAGAGGAGCGTGGCGCACCGCTAGGGGAAGTGTCGCCCTCACCACTCGCCATTGTGTCCTCCTGTGGGGGTTGAGCTGAAACATCGTGTGTCTTGGGCCGGACAGGTGGGCGTCACAGCATTGTGACACTATCTACATAAGTATAACACACACAGAACAATTGTGTCAAGTTGGCTTATCAATGATACAATATATGGTATGTCGTCAGGATGGTGATACCACTTGTAGTAGCATCAAGAACGGAACACTATCGCTTGTCACGCCACACTCGGGATATACAACGCAGGAAGCACGTCAATAGGCGCGGCAAAGGCGGCCAAAGCCCCCTGCCTTTGGCCGCCTACCCGTTCCTGCCTGCTGCCTGCTCCCTACTCCCTGCTCCCTACTCCCTACTCCCTACTCCCTGCACCCTACTCCCTTCTCCCCGCCCGCTATAGTTGCGGCCCATCGTCCTCCAGCCCTCTGTGCCTGTGCCCCAGCGACGGATCGAAGTGCGGATCATGCGCCGGCGCGCCGCCGTAGACAAACGCCACGCAGGCATCCTGCGTGTCAGTCTCATCGAAGAAGACGACGCCGCACTCACCACCCACGACCACCGCCCACCACCCCAGCGCATGGCTGACCGGGATGCCCTCACGATAGGTTGCCTGTGCGCCAAGGACTTGCACCGTTGCAGTGTGACTGGCGCGGTCATAGCCACGAACGATGCCACGACGGATGTCCATCTCTGCTCCTCGGGTATCGGGTGTCGGGAATCGGGATTCGCAACCAGGGACGCTCGACAGAACGCGAGACCTGCCGCTCCCAGATACCCGATTCCCGATACCCGCTACCCGAAAGCTTATCGCTCTAGATGCGCCCGGCTGCCGAAGTAACGCAGCACGATGTTGATGATCAACACGATGATCGTGCCAACCTCCGTCACCCACGGCTCAGGCTTGAGCTCGCCAAAGCCAACCCCGTTGGCCACGAACACCACCAGCGCCAACAAGTTTGCCCAGATCGTCCACGACTGGTACCACTTCTTCGTCTGCATGTTTGTCCTCCACATAAGCGTCAAGGCGTCAGAGCGTCCCAGCGTCAGCGTCGACACGCTCATCACTCTGTCCTCCTCACTCCCTGCTCCTTACTCCCTACTCCCTGCTGATCTCCATCCTCTGCTCGAACACGCCTTTCTCCCGATCAAGAACCACCGCGTTGCCTGTAACCAGCCGCACATCGTCAGCCAAACCCAGCGCGGCATCGCTGATCGTGACTGCGTCCAGCACTTCCTGGCCGACGTTGGGCGGCGTGATGATGTGGCCGCTGCCTGCGGCCCTCTGCCACGCAGCCAGCTCCTCGCCGGCGCGCGTCTCGGCCTCCGCCGCTGTTGCCAGCCGCCGATCGACAACCTGCCGCACGCGATCCTCATTGCCCAGCTCGATCATCGCCCAGTGCAGCGCCTCGCCCAGCACCTGCCCCTCGCCAAGCGCCACGACGTGCGTTGCTGCCTGCTCGGCCAGGCCATACTCGGCGGCGATGATCGGATGAGCGGCGCCGTAGTTGTAGGTGGCGGCCGCTGCTGGAACGACAAGGTGCGCGACCGCGCTGGGCCAATGCTCTTCCCACTCTGCGTCCGTGCGGAACAGCAGAGACCCACCGCCAAGCCGTAAGAGATAGCGCACCACATCCCCCAGTGACGCGCCCGGGTTGATGGCGAAGCGGCTGACCGTACGCGACCATGCCTCATTGGCGTCGTCGGTCACAGCGAAACCCAGGCTGGAGAGGAGAGCAGTCAGCAGCGATAGAATCGTCTCGCCCACCCACGCATAGCCCTGATTCACGGGCGTCTGCTCCAGAATACCCCAGCCGTCAGTGGCAGAGATAAGCAGCCGGCGCGTCGCGCGGCGCTGGCGCGCCATACTGGCGACCCAGAACGACCGGTAGTAGCTCACCTCCTCGCCGGCGCTCGTGCGATAGCCCAGGCGCACTGACACTTGGCTGCCGAGTGTGATTGCCTGGTAGGCGCCGGGCGCGCCCACCGTCGCGTAACGCCCATCGTCGTCACGCAATGTCAGCAACAGACTGCCGGGACGGTCACGCCGCTCCGACAGGCGCACAGCGTGCACATCGGCGCTGACATCGACGCGCTGGCTGGCCTCAGGAACCCAACGGGCCGCCCGGTAAACGTAGCGGCTGGTACACAGGTAGTGATAGTCCAGATCGGCAAGGGCGCTCGCGCCATAGGACGCCGTCATTGCGTAGGGCCGCGTGAACAGGCCGGGTGTGTCCCAGGCGGGCGCAATGACATGATGCAGCCTGCTCGTTGCCGCGGCCGAGTTGCTCTCAACGAAGAAGATGTAGTAGCTCTGGTCGAAGTTGAGCGCGATGGACGGCCAGCCGTAAGCGATATCGGCGCTATCCGAACGCAGGACGACGTGCGGCGTTGGCCAGGCGTCGAGATTAGCCACTGCTACGGTGTATGTACACAGGCTGCCGCTGACGCCGGCGGCGATGCGGAAATCGCCCACGCCATCGACGGCTAGCCCGTGCAGCGTCGCCTCGGCAGAGCGGCCCCAATTCTGCGCCGTGCTCCACGCGCCCCCCGCTTCCGGGCGATACGTGCTATACAGATGCGCCTGCCCCGCAGCGCCGGCGACCTCATCGCTGAAGAAACAATAGAGCGTCTCGCTGCCGGCATTGAGGCTGGCTGCCAGTGAGCGGCAGACATGGCCCGCCGCCAACGTCGTCGCCGTCGTGGCCGCGCTCCACGTCTGCCCGTTGTCGCCCGACTCGCGCGCCTTGATCGTGCGACCATCGCCGGCGACATAGAACAGCGCCTGAATCGTGTTGCCGTCCCAGGCCAGCGCAATCTGGCTATCGACAGCCACGCCGCTCTCCAGCAGCGTCCACGCCGTCCACTGCCCTGCGCTGGTGGGATCGGTGACCCGCTGCACGTACAGCCCGCCGCTCTGCACATCGACACGCGCCCGCACAATGGCGCCGTCATAGGTCGCGCACGTGGCCGCTGGCCCGTCTTGGACTGTGTCTTCAGCCACCAGCTCCCAGCGCGGGCGAAACATGCCGCAGTGGCGGTCGTCGATCACGACACTGGCCACCGGCTCACCAATTGCCCTCTTCTGTGCTGCCTCCAGCGTCGCGCTCAGTGTTCGCATAGCTCTCCTCAAGGGCGGGGTTCAGGGTTCAGGGGTCAGGGTTCCGGGGTCAGGGAATCGGGATTCGGGATTCGGAAGCTCATCTCCGCGTCCCCGCGTCTTCGCGTCCTCGTGTCTCCCCCTCACCCCCTCTCCCCGTCCCAACTCACCCGTCCATCCACCGCCAGCGCGGCCTGCCGCCGCCGGTCGGCAAGGTGGGCCAGGAAGCGCTGCAACGCCCGCTCACCCCCGGCCCGGTACTCCTCGGCCGTGCGCCCGCTGACAGTAATACGCTCACTGGCGTAGCTCTCGCGCTCCAGCGCGGCGTAGGCTGCCGCGCCCAGGGCCAGCACCGGCTCATCGTCCGGCGCCAGCGTCTTCACGCTTTCGCTCAGCACGTGCGGCAGGCCATACCAGACGCGCAGCACATCGCCCGCCGCCGGCGCTGTCTCCACAAGCAGATAAAGCCAGTTGGCGAAGACACGGAATGGCGTGAAGCAGGGTGGATAGGCCGGCGCGGCCGCGACGTAGGGCCACTCCACGGCCAGCACAGCCGCCGGGCGGTTATTGAGGTCGCTGATCGCCGCCAGGCTATACTCGCGCACGCCGGCGCTGGCGTTGGTCGTCGTTGTCGCTGTGCGCGGCGATGCGGCCGAGAACTCTGCCAGCGCCCGCTCGATGTGGCGGTTGAGCACGTCGTCCGTCCAGCGGTAGTTGTCGTCGTCCTCGTCGTGCAGGTCTTTGCGGATTTGGTTGCGTAGATCGGATAGGTAGGTTGTGGGCATAAAGTCGCCTCCTCGAAATCTCATGAAACGACACTGACACCAGCGCGTTGCGCGTGTGGGACAACGCTCGACTGTCCGAAGGACTCCGGACTCCTTCGGAGAAGGTCGGCTTCTAAGCGAGAGCAGCGAAACGCCGCCTTGCGGCTTAGAAGCGAGCCGATCCGATCGGCTCCGCGCTCCCCCAACCAGTGACTGCCCGGTGCGCACAGTTCGCCGCCCCGCCTAGCGAGGCGCTCTCTCGCGCCGTGCTAGAGACATAGCCTCGGCGCAGTAGAGACCGCGTCCTAGACAACTACTCTGCCGTCACCACCGCACCGTACGCCCCCCGATAATCGAGCCAGCGCGTAGGTCAGGTATCCCTGCCTGACGTCACCCAACCCTTACCCTCAGCCAAGGATGCCTGACCTACCGCTACCCTCTCCCCTCTACCCTATCGCCCTACTCGACCACCGCGCCATACGCCCCGCGATAGTCGAGCCAGCCGCCGCCGAAGATCCAGCGCACCTTGTAGGAGATAGCGTCGTTGCTGAACACGGTACCCGCCGCCGGATCATCCTGCACCAACAGCTCGGGTGCATCCTGCCCGCCCAGGTAGCCGATCTCGATCAGCTCCACCTGGCCGGGGTCGGCCATGAGATACCAGTCGTCGGCGTCGCTGAACTGCGGCACGACGACATACTGCGCCCGTCCCTGGAAGAAGTTGGCGTCGTTGTAGCTGCCGCCCGGCTTGAGCTGCGAGTAGAGCAGCGAGAAGGCCGTCTGCTCCAATTCGGGCGGAATCAGCAGCCACTTGCCCGCCAGCCCCATGCGCTTCGACGCCGTATCGGCCGTCTTGGCGATGGTCGCCATGGCTGCGCCGAAGCTTGTCGCATCCAGCACTGCCGAGCCGAGGTTGCCCTGATGGTGGGTGGCGTCAAAGACGTGGTACGTATCGGCCATGGTCGCGCCTTCGCCGCTGTTGGCCGTGAACAGCCCGGCCACAAACTCGTTGATCGTCACCCCCGCCGCCCGCGCCAGCTTCTTGGGAATGCCCTGCACCGCCCGCAGGTCGTCGTTGATGATCGTCTCCAACGTAACATAGACGATGTTGCCCCGCTTGGCCGGGGTATACGTCTCTTTGGCATCGTCCCAGGCCAGGTTGGCGTAGGCGTCGTTCTCGCTGACAGTGGCCAGACTGGCAAAGTCGTTGAGACGGATGCGTTCTTGCTGCTTCATGTCGCGCACCGGCGTCTCAACCGCGATCGGCTTCCACCACTTGGGCTGCGCCGCGTAGTCCTTCACCAGCCGCTTGTTCATCGCCGTACCCACGATGTTAGCCATCACCGATGTCGTGACCTCGTTGGCCTCCATCACCTGGCGCATCTCCCAGCCCAGATGGCCGTCGAACCCCGCCGCCTGGAACAGCTCGCGCAGGCCACTGGCGTGCGGCACACTCTCGCGCACACTCTCCGGCACATCCAGGCCAAACAGGCGGTCGGCAGAGAACTGCACGCGCTCGCGCATGGTCAGCCCCATCTGTCCGCGCCCGCTGCCCACGCCGCGTACCGTCGCCTGACCCGTCAGGCTGCCCAACAGATCGCGCATGTCGCGCAGCGCCGCCTCAAGCTCGCTCGCCTCGTACACCCGTCCCACAAACTGCCCGGCCACGCGCTGCCGCGCCGCCTCCGGCAAGCCCGACGCCGCCAGCCGCGCCGTCAGCAGATCGCCGCACAGGGCGAGACGGGGGTCGGGTATCGGGTTCCGTGTATCGGGGTCAGGGTTCCGGGCTCCAAGAACCGGGTTCCGGGCTCCGGGATCAGCGGTCCGTCCCTCGCGTGCCACATCCAAAGTATCTTCCATTCTTGTTCCTCCTCTTTCGTTTCTACCGTCGTTGCTTATCACCGCGTTTCCCTCTCGTCGCGTCTCCGCGTTCTCGCTTCTCCGCGTCTCCCCATCTCCCACTCTCCCCGTCTCCGCCTCCAGCACCTGCTCAAACCCTCCGCCTGCCGCGGGGTCAAACACCACATCTACCGAGTTGACCTTGAGCACCCGCTGCACCACCTTCTTGCCATCGGCCCGCGCTGCCAGCAGCACCACCATGTCCGCCGACAACCCGACGTTGGGCACAGCCAGGCCGCGTTGCCGGTCACGCACCACCTGCTCCACCAGGCGGGCGATGTCGCTATCCACCAGCCGCAGCACCCCCAGCACGCGCCCCTCGCTGTAGCGCACCTCGCGGTACGAGCCAACCACATCGCGCACCGAACGGTGCAGCCCGCCTCCCCCCCAACCTTGGGGGGAGTACGCTTCACCGACCCCCCTCTGTCTCCCCCCAAGGTTGGGGGGATAGGGGGGCGCACTCTCCCCGACTTCGGGGGGCCGGGGGGGCCACGCATGATCACAAAACGCCGTCGCCCCCTCGAACAGGGGAATCGCCTCGCGCAGCGCCTCCGCCGTGTACACATTGCCATTGCGGCTCTCACCCGCCCGAATCAGCGTCGCCAGCACATCGTGCGCCGCGCCGTCCGTCACGTCGATTTGCCCGCTCGCCTCGCGCACATGTGTTTCTTGCGCATTCATGGCAGTACCTCCTCTTGTCGGTTTGGTAGAACATATGTTCTAATATAGTGATAGTAACAACAAACGTGATATTTGTCAAGACAAACATTGCACCTCCTCAATGAGCACATCCCCGATAACTTACAGATCTGTCATGTGCCCACTGCAAAAAGGTCATCAGACTTCGCCTGGTGGGGAGACGGCATCAAAACGACGTGCCTTGGATGCCATTTCGGCCCTAATGAGGCTATTTCGGGTCACTAAATGGGGCAAATGCTCAGTTCGATCGACCATTCGACCTTCTTGCAGTGGACACCTGTCATTCTGAACGAACGCCCTTGGTGAGTGAATAATCTCCACTCTCGGGAGCCGAAATCGCCACGCTTGAGATGCTTCGTCGCAAACCTCGCTCCTCCCTGGCCTGCCAAAGCGCCAGGGCAGGCAGCATGACAGTGCGCGGTGCTGCAACTTCCTAGGGATGCGCCCCTCCGCATCTCCCCCTTGACCTTCCCGGTCGCGTGTTATATAATGCGGTCACTTAAGTTATGCGCACCCATGCGGCCACAGATCACAGGGCAATTGCACGTGCCTGCTAAGCGGTTCAAACCGCCGCTACCGAAGCACAAAGTCAGCTTCCGCCGACCACTCGAGCCTGCGCAGGCAGGCAGGCTTTGTGCTCTTGTAGCAGCGAAAGCCTGCCCCGTCCACCAGGCACCTTGAGTCGCCGGATGCCCACATGCTGGACAAAACTTGAAATCATCAAAGTGGCGTACACTGCTATTGCTCAGTTTGGCTGAAATGCTCGCCATGGCCGTCTGGTTCTCGGCGTCGGCTGTCGTACCCGCCCTGACTGCTGCCTGGAGACTGGACGACTCCGGCCGGGCCTGGCTCACCATGTCAGTGCAATCCGGCTTTGTCGTGGGCGCCCTTGGCTCGGCCTTGCTCAATCTGGCCGATCGCGTTCCATCTCGCTCCCTGTTCACGTGGTCAGCGCTGCTTGCCGCGCTCGTCACGGCGCTCATCCCGGCTTTCGCCCACGGCCTGGCAATGGCCCTCCCGCTGCGCTTCCTCACTGGTCTATTCCTGGCTGGCGTCTATCCGGTCGGCATGAAGATCATGGCTACTTGGACCAGGCAGGATCGCGGGTTGGGCATCGGCCTCCTCGTCGGCGGGATCGCTGTTGGCTCAGCAAGCCCCCACTTGATCAACATGTTCGGCGGTATCCGGGACTGGCAGCCGGTGCTTTTTGTGGCAGCGGCAAGCGCGGCGCTCGGCGGTCTGATCGCCTTCGTCTTTGTCAACGAAGGCCCCTATCGGCTAGCATCCCCACGCTTCAATTGGGCCTACGTGGGCGAGATTCTGCGCCAACGCGATCTCCTGCTGGCCAATCTCGGCTACCTGGGCCACATGTGGGAGCTCTACGCCATGTGGACCTGGGTGGCTGTTTTCTTGCAGGCCAGCTTTGCCTTCTGGAACATCCCCGCCGGGTGGGCCAGCGCCGTCGCCTTTGCCGTCGTCGCAGCAGGCGGCGTCGGCAGCCTGTTGGCCGGCTTCTGGGCCGATCGTCTGGGCCGCACCACCCTGGCCATCGCTTCGCTTGTCATTAGCGGCGCATGTGCGCTTGTCATCGGCAGGATCTTCGGCGCCAACCCTTTCCTGGTCGCCCTGGTCTGCGTCATCTGGGGCACGGCGGTCGTCGCCGATTCCGCACAATTCTCTGCCGCCATCAGCGAGCTATGCCGGCCCGAATACATTGGAACGGCGCTGACCTTGCAGACAAGCCTGGGCTTCATGCTCACCCTTGTCACGATCCGCCTGGTGCCAACACTGCAACGCTGGTTTGGCTGGGAGTGGGCATTTGCCTTCCTGGCGCTGGGGCCGGCGCTAGGCATCGGGGCGATGATCCTTCTGCGGCGCTCACCATCCGCGCGTCGCCTGGCCGGCGGCAACGGCTGAAGTAGATCATCCTCGCGTCTCCGCGTCCTCGCGTCTCCGCGTCCCTCCCTCTCCCTCTCTCCGCGTCTCCCCGTCATCGCGTCGCCGCGTCTCCCCCATCACCCCATCTCCGGGAATCGCACCGGCTCCAGTGTCAGGTCTGCATCCGCCGGCAGCGCGCCCGCCTCCACCGCCCGCCGCAACACCTCGGCCAGCATGTCGTTGATCATGCAGCCCATGTACCGCTGCCGCTTCTCATAGTGGCGGCGCGTCGGCTCGCCCATCTCCAGCGCCGTTGTGCGCGTCGCCGATTCACCCTCGGCCAGGAAGTGTAGCGGCACGCCCGCGCCGGCGCCGATGATCAGGCGCAGCGCCTTGCCGTCGGCCTCCACCGACTCGGCGTTGATCTGCGGCTGGATGGCTCGCCACACTTCGGCTTCATTGTGCACGACGATCGAGCCGGGAGCCGGCGGCGTGGATAGCTCGCAGCGCTTAGCCCGCACCGTCGCCGCCGTCGCTCCCTGCAACGTCACATCCCACAGATACGCGCCCTTGTACTTGTTGATGATCACGCGGTCGGTCAGCCAATCCTTGTAGCGCCTGAGCCAGGGCAGAATCGGCCACAGGTCGCCTTGCCCCCGCTTCGCCCCCACTACCCGATTCACAGCGTAATGCCGCATCTCCTCCTTGCTCCACCACCGCCCCGGGGTCAGCGTTTCGCGTCCTCGCCTCTCCGCGTCCCCGCGTCTCCCCGTCACCCTCTCACCCCATCCCCCCGTCTCATGGAACCGCATCTCATCTTCCACGTCCTCCGCATTCGTCTCGATGTTGTCGATCAGCGAGGCAGGCACAGCCCGCACGTAAGTCATGCCGTCATAGGGGTTGGTGTGGAAGGTGACAAACACCTCGCCGGCCAGGCTCAGCTCGGTGCAGAGCGGGTGCAGGCGCGCGTCCATGCGATTGAGTGGATGCTGCCAGAAGCGCTGCACAAAGTCGTTCACCTGCGCCGAACGAGCCGCCACCGTCACCCCGCGCCCCAGCACGTAGTCGCTCATCAACTCGACGATGCGGAAAGCCAGCGGGTTGGCGCGGTAGGCTTCCAGTGAGTCCTGCTGCTGATCGAGAAAGTCGGCGTATGCCACATCCTTCACGACCTGCCGCCCGCTCAGCGATCGCCACCAGCGATCTTCCTGCCCGGCTGTCGCTTCACTCACCCTCTCGCGGATATACTCGCCGAACAACCTATCTGCTACCACACTGCGTAGATCCATCTTCCCCTCCCACATGAACAAACTGTCATCCAATTCGCTTGACAACCCACTTTCTTCGTGCTATTATATACCTAACGAACCTATGTATCACTCGGCACTCGGTACACCCATATGTCACCTCTCGATCAGCACCGCAAAGGCAGCACCGACATCATCTTGCTCACCATCCTGAGCGAGCGGCCCATGTATGGCTACGAGATCATCCAGGAGCTCGAGCGACGCAGCCAGGGCTACTTCACGTTCAAGGAAGGGCTGCTCTACCCTGCCCTGCATGATCTGGAGCAACAAGGCATGGTCAGCAGCGCCTGGCAAGAAACGCCACAGGGCCGTCGCCGCCGCTACTATAGCCTGACCGACAGCGGCCGTGCTGCCCTTGCCCCGGCCGTGGAGGAATGGACAACCTTCGCCTCCAACCTGCTGGCCTTGTTGCGCCCTGCCCGGCCAGAAGGAGAACAGGCATGACCACTCTCGACACGTTGTCTTTGATTCGCCCGCATCTAGCCAACATTCCCGCTCACGAAACGAAGAGCATTATGAGCGAGCTACAGGCTCATCTCGCAGACAAGGCTGCTGCCCTGCAAGCGCAGGGCCATCCTAATGCCAACAGCGCTGCCAGCGTCGCCTTCGGCGATCCTGAGACGATCGGCGCACAACTGGCCGATATCCACGGCCGGCCCACGCGCCGCCATCTGTTGCTTGCGGTCCTGCCCTTCATCGTGACTGGCTTTGTGCTGCCCGTGGCTGCCTTTGCCGTCGCCGCCCTCGATGCTCCCAAAGAGCCATTCCCCGGTTATGCGCTGAACATCCTGGGCCTGACCGTGCAGCATACCGGAACCTTTGCTGTCCTTGCCTTTCTCGTATTGAGCATCGGCGCTCTCTTGGCCGCAGGCGCCGTCGTCGGCATGAGGCAGCGCCTTCCCCTCTGGTCCACCACGTGGATTGGCAGCGTCTTGCTGTGCATAATCCTCTTCGTACAGTTATTGTTGGATGAGACGCCTGTGACCACCGGCGCTCTGGCCAACCTGATCCTGCTTGCCGCGATCACAGCCACACTCCTTCTTGTTGCCCGCCAGCGCGGCGGGGTGACCGTTGTTCTTATTCCCTTGAGCTTGTTGTTCCAGGCCCGCATCATCAGCGCCATTGCTCTGGCCGGAGGGCCGCTTGGCATGCCTGCCGTACAGATTCCTCTGGGTGCGGCCACGGTCATTGTAGCCTGCTTGGCCACGGCCGCCGTCCTGCACCAGCGTTCCGGTTACCTTGCTATCGCCCTCGTCGCTGCCGTGCTTGCTTTGTCGCCCGACGTCCTCCGGCTCGCCGCCCATGGCCGCGCTGGCATT
Organism: uncultured Ktedonobacterales bacterium; assembly: GCA_964402955.1. Lineage (GTDB taxonomy): Bacteria > Chloroflexota > DTOL01 > DTOL01 > DAOUCN01 > CAYOEZ01. The sequence goes on from CAYOEZ010000002.1 coordinate 74,246, forward strand.
ATCATTCCAGCCCTGTTCTTGGACTATATCATGCCAAGCGTGTTCTTTGTCATCCCCTACCTGCTGCGCCGCCGCGACCCCGTGACAGGGTGAATGGGTGACAAAGTAAATGGGTGACAAAGTAAATGGTTGACGGAGATCTATAGCCCCCCATCTCCGCGTCTCCGCGTCTTCTCCTCTCCCCCTCCCCCCTTCTCCCCCTCTCAATACCGCCCGTCCTCATACACCCGCGGCGGTATAGTCATCGCGCTCACCGG
>CAYOEZ010000003.1:0-65047 GCA_964402955.1 uncultured Ktedonobacterales bacterium
TCCCACTGAGGGACAATAATATGCTCGCTGCAGTAGCCCTCAATACAAGAGACGAAACTCATCCAAAAAGATGACGCTCACCCCTCGCTCATGATGTACTTGCAAAACAGTCGCTAACGTGATAAGATGTCGCATACACAATTGATTACCTTTCGTATATCACCATGAAGGAGACGGATACACCCATGAAGGTTCTCTACCTCCAAGATGTCAAGGGGACGGCCAAGGCCGGCGAAGTCAAAGACGTCGCCGAAGGATTTGCCCGCAATTATCTCCTCCCCAAGTCTATCGCTGTTCCCGCTAGCGTAGGAGCATTGAAAAACGTTGCCTACCAGAAGCAGATCACGCAGTCCAAGGTGCAGCGCGTGCGCAGCGAGCACGAAACTTTGGCGGCCCGCCTGTCGGCCGTGCGCGTGAGCTTCAAGGTCAAGGTGGGCGAGCAGTATCGCCTGTTCGGCTCAATCACCAGCAACGATGTCGCCGAAGCTGTCGAGAAGGCCATTGGCCAGACTATTGACAAGCACAAAGTTGTCCTCGAAGAGCCGATCAAGGCCCTGGGCGTGTACAAGGTTGCCATTAAAGTCGGTGCTCTGGAACCGGCCGTTACCGTTGTGGTTGAGGACGAGACGGGCGCGATTCCCACACCTGCGCCTGAAGCATAGGCCAGCAGGACGGTCTGCCCGGCAGCATGGTGCACCCTCCCGCCTTCGATCGTGGCAAGGTAGACGCGCCTTTCTGCTGGACAACATCTTGAGTGATGCAACAACACCGAGCACGCATCTGCGCTGCTCGGTGTTGTGCTGTCTAAGCGCATGGACACACATATGTGTCCTATTCTGCAGGGAAGAAGTGCATTTCCAGCATAATGCACAGCGCGTGGTAGAGCGGCAGATGAAGTTCTTGGACGGGGCGCGCACCCCGCGCTGGCACACGCACGGCAACATCCACGAGCGGAGCGATGCGCCCGCCGTCCTGCCCAGTGAGCAAAATGGTGGGCAGGCTCAGAGCCCTGGCCGTGAGCACAGCAGGGAGCACATTCACCGAGTTACCGCTCGAGCTGATTCCGATCAGAACGTCGCCCGGCCGCGCCAGCGCAAGTAGCTCTTGCGCATAGCCGAGCCGGTCGGCAGCAAAGTCGTTTTGTATGGCGCTGGAGAGAATTGTGTTGGCCCCCAGCACATGCGAGCGCAGGCCGCTCTGTAGATTAGCAATCAGGGGCGCGCCGCCAGCCATCTCCGCCAGACGCTGTGTCAAGAAAGCCGGCAGCGGACGGGCGCGCTCGAAGCTTTTCAACAGTTCGCCGGAAATGTGCAGCGCATCGGCGAAGCTGCCTCCATTTCCGCAGAGAAAAACGGTTCCGCCACATTCCAGGCTCTGCACGAGCGTGCGATAGGCGCGCAGGACATCAGCGCACACAGGCGCAAGCTCGGGGCGAGAGTCGAAGAAGTCTGCGACGTAGCGCGCAATGTCGGGTCGTAGATCGGCGCCCGACGCAGGCTCAGCCGGAGGCACTGCAAAGCGCTGCTCGCCAAGCTGCTGCCGCACCAAGTGCGATAGGTTGGGAAGTGTGAGCACATGATCGCCGGCAATATGGAAGCCTTGCCCGCCCATCGATACCGGACGGTTCACGACGTTCTTGCGCGGGCGATAGTAATACTGCGGGTTGTCCGTCCCTATGCGCGAACGGTAGTCGCCCAGATCAATCAGGTCAAAGTTGGCCGTCGTAAAGGCAGCGACGCGATGGCCAAGATTGCGCGCGATCGACAGCGCCTTCAGGAACACCTCCGGCCCTGTCACGGCTGAGCCGACGTTGAGAAAAACGCCTCCTTCCAGGTCTGCCACCGAGGCCGCGAATATCTTGAAATCCTGCCCGCTGGCCCAGCCCAGTGCGCCGAAGTTGGCCGCCGGGTGCTGATCGATAATGTCCGTGCCGATGGTCTTGTGCACAGTGAACGGGATGCCCAGACGGTAAGCGGTATAGGCCACGCTCACCTCACGCAAGCGGAAACGCTCGTCGCGGGCGATCATCTCTCCCAGCGCTTCGCCGTAGCCCAGGCCGGAGCGCGCCCCGGCTTGAACGGCCTCATTGATCAGCCGTCCCGTCTCCTCGGCCATGCCAAACGAGCCATCCTCGATGCTGGTTGGCACATCCTCGCTTGTCTCGCCGATCAAGGCCAGCTCAAAATCGTGGATTGAGCCGGCGCCGTTGGTCGCGACGTGAGTGACGACCCCGCGCTGCATCAGATCAATCAATACACGTGACAGACCGCACTTGATGACATGCGCGCCCATCATCCAGATCACAGGCCGTCCGTTGCGCCGCGCCTGCACGATGCGCCCGGCAACCTCGGCCAGGTCAGGCGAGGCAAAGGCAGGAGGCGGCGTTTCTGGCGACGCCATCTCGCTCGCTTTCACCAGGTTCTTGCGTGTCCCCAGGTGATAGGTATGAATCCCGCGCAGATCAATGGCACGAAATGGCATCGGTTTGTCTCCCCCATGTGATTATGGTCGATGATAGCACGTTACACGTCGTTGTCAAGAGGGACAGAAGCATGGCGGCGTGTACGTACAAAAGAAGCGCTACCGACAGTATTGACATCCTTAACATAGCATGCTATAGTCGAGGCAGTGTAAGCCCTCACGATACAGAGTCCATCCATGGAGCGAGCGGCAAGGCCCCGGGGCCGGCCAGAGCGGAGAAAGCGGAGCGGTTGCAGGCTGCGTTCATCCTCGCAGATGTTGCGGGCGCGCGGCCGACGGGTCTACAGACATTACAGCCCCATGCGGCTATGCCGCACATCTTCACCTCTATGTGCTCGCAGCATCCCTCCCGATTCGTCGCCTTTGTTCGCGCGTGCGCAGGCCGGCAGGCCGCCAACCGTAGCGACGATGCTTGTTTCTTAGAACATGAGATCAGGCGCTCCGCTGGCTCTGGGTGCCATGCTCCTACTCCAGAGCGTAATAATCGCATTCTACACAGACGTGAAAGAAGGGATGTTGGCATGACACGTTCTTCGGACAAAACACGACAGGGCGCGGACACTCCTGAGGAACTACTGGCCAGCCATTGGCCCGGCGTTCGCCGGTGTATCGCCGTGTGCGCCATAGTGATGGTCTTGTACGCCCTCGCCTATCTACCGTTGAACACTCTGATCGGCAGCGGCGCTATGGCCCTTGCCCTTGTGCCGCTGCTGACCATGGCATGGCTGTTCGGGGCACGCGGTGGGATCTGCGGAGGCGCTCTGCTTGTCGTGACCAACATCGCCTTGCTTGAGCTGACCGGTCACTCCTGGCAAGCGACCATGATAAACGACGGCTTGATTGGTTTCGTCATGATCATGCTCGTTGGCCCATCGATCGGTGTGGTGAGTGACGTGCGCCGGCGCATGCAACGTGAGACGGACGCGCGCCAACGCACCCAGAATGAGCTTGCAGCAAGCGAAGAGCGGCTGCGTCTGGTCCTCGCAGGGAGCGATCAAGGCATCTGGGACTGGGACATGCCCAGTGGTCGCTTTCTGCTCAACGAACGAGCCGCCGAGATGCTCGGCTACGATAAGAGCCACCTCACAACCACCTTCAGGTGGGTCATCAGGAACATGCACCGCGCTGACGTCCCCGCTCTGCGGCAGGCATTCGGAGAGCATCTGGCCGGGCGTACACCGGCCGTCGAGGTCGAATATCGCTTGCGCACGCCGTCAGGCGACTGGATGTGGATTCTCTCACGTGGCAAAGTTGTGGCAGGGGACGCACAGGGCCGGCCGCTACGCATGGCAGGCACCAACACCAACATCACCGAACAGAAGCAGACGAAACAGGCCCTGGAGGCGTCAGAGCGCCGCTTCCGCGAGGTCATGGAAACCCTGAACCTCATCGGTCTTCTATTGGACACGCAGGGCACTATCACGTTCTGCAATGACTTCCTCCTGAACCTGACAGGCTGGCAACGCGACGACGTGATCGGCAAGAACTGGTTTGATCTCTTTGTGCCGTCCGACGAGAGCGCACGCCGGCGGGCAGCCTTCGTTCATTATTCCCGCACCGACGCAATTCCTCCACACATGGAAGATGACATTGTTAGCCGCTCAGGCACACGGCGCAGCATTTCATGGGACAACACCACGCAACGTGATGAACAGGGCAACGTGATTGGTACGGCCAGCATCGGCAAGGATATCACCGCTGTCAGGCGCGCCGAACAGGCGTTGCGCGAGAGCGAGCAGCGTTACCGTGCTCTGACCGATGCACTAAAGGACATGATCTTCATCGTTGACCGCGCTGACACAGTGCTCTATATCAACAAGGCCGGCGCAGAAAGCATGCACCTGCTGCCCGAGCAGATTGTGGGACAGAAACTCTCTCGCCTCTTTTCGCCTGCCACCACTGCTGTGCAGCATCGAGCGATAGAGGAGGTCATCGCAACAGGAGAGATCCAGTCATCTGAAAGCGTCTTCACTCTTGATGGCCAGGACACCTGGCACGAAAACCAGTCAATTCCGCTCAAAGATGACGCCGGCAACACGTATGCTGTCCTGGGCGTCTCGCGCGACATCTCCCAGCGCAAGCGGGTTGAGATGGCGTTGGCGCATGAACGCTATCTGCTGCATGCACTGATGGACAGTGTTCCGGATAGTATTTACTTCAAGGATGCACAGAGCCGCTTCATCCGCAACAACCTGGCGCAGGCTCGTCGTTTTGGCCTGAGTGATACGGCAGAGGTGTTGGGCAAGACAGACTTTGACTTTTTCCCTGAAGAACATGCGCGAGAAGCCTATGCCGATGAACAAGCGATCATTCAATCTGGTGAGCCGCTTGTCGGCAAAGAGGAAAGAGCAACCGGGCCTGATGGGCGAGTAAGATGGGTCTCCACCACCAAAATGCCGCTGCGCAACCAGGAAGGGTGCATCGTCGGAACCCTGGGCGTTTCGCGCGACATCACGGCGCGCAAGCAGGCTGAACTGGCTCTGCAGGTGGCCCTGGAGCGCTCCCGTGAGTTGACCGTGGCGGCTGAGGCCGCCAGCCGTGCCAAGGGCGAATTCCTGGCCAATATGAGCCACGAGCTACGCACGCCGCTCAATGCCATCATCGGCATGACTGGTCTTCTGCTCAATACGGGGCTGACGCAGGAGCAACGCGAGTTTTCCGAGACGGTACGCGTCAGTGGCGAAACCCTGCTCACGTTGATCAATGATATCCTTGATTTCTCCAAGATCGAAGCCGGCCGCATGGACTTGGAGCAACAGCCGTTCTATCTGCGCCAGTGTCTCGAGGATGCCATGGATCTGATCGCGCCGCAGGCAGCGGCGAAGAAGCTCGAGTTGGCATACAACATCGATGACGCAGTTCCTGCGGCTATCGTGGGCGATGTGACCCGTCTGCGCCAGATACTTGCCAATCTCCTCACCAATGCCGTGAAGTTTACGGAGAGGGGTGAAGTCGTTGTCACGGTGAGCGCCAAACAAACCCCAGACAAGCAGCAGGAGATTCTCTTTGCCGTCAGAGACACGGGCATCGGCATTCCGCAGCACCTCATCTCACGGCTGTTCCAAACATTCAGCCAGGTAGACGCTTCGACCACACGCAAATACGGTGGGACGGGACTGGGGCTGGCCATCAGCAAGCATATGGTCGAGATGATGGGGGGAAAGATCTGGGTGGACTCCAAGGAAGGCCAGGGGTCAAGCTTTTGCTTCACAGTCATCGTACCGGAAGCCCACCATCTTCCCGTCAGTGTGCCCGTTGGCCAGCAGCCGCAAATGGCAGGGTGCCGCGTTCTCATGGTGGATGACAATGCGGCAAACCGCACCATCTTGAGCAAACAGTTGCAGTCGTGGGGGATGGACGTCCACGTGCATTCTGCAGCAGCGCCTGCCCTGGAGAGCATCGCGGCCGGAGACAAGTACAATCTGGCGATCCTTGATATGCAGATGCCGGAGATGGATGGCCTGGAATTGGCCGCGAACATCCGTAAGACGCCGGCAGGAAAAAATCTGGCGCTTGTCATGCTCACATCCCTGGGACAGCAGGACCAGAGCATCCTCAAGACAGACTTTGCTGCCTTCATGACCAAGCCGGTTAAGGCGTCGCAACTCTACAACACGCTTGTGACGATCCTCAGCGGCCAGGCCGCAATACCTAAGCCCGAGACAGTCGTCGTGCGCGCCGATGACGAGATCGCCAGGAACCATCCATTACGCATCCTCGTCGCCGAAGACAACATCGTGAACCAGAAGGTGGCCATGCACATGCTGCAGCGCATAGGCTATCGGGCGGATGTTGTGTCAAACGGTGTCGAGGTCATCACAGCATTGCAGAGACAGCTCTACGACGTGGTGCTGATGGATGTGCAAATGCCGGAAATGGATGGCCTGGAAGCAACACGCCTGATTCGCGCCACCATCCCGGAGGCCCAACAGCCCCGGATCGTGGCCATGACCGCCGCAGCACAGCAGGAAGACCGCGACCGTTGTCTGGCTGCCGGAATGGACATGTATGTCAGCAAGCCAGTCCAATTGGCTCAGTTGATCAACGCTCTGCTGAGTTGCCCGTCCCTGCAGTCGACGCAACGGACACGCCCTGAGCATAGCGACGGTGAGGAGGCAGGGCCGGCCATTGACGAGAAAGTGCTGGGGGTGTTCGCACGCGAGATGGGATCAAGTGTCTTTTCTGCACTGGTGGCTGATGTCGTACAACTCTATCTCGCCGATGCTCCTGGCCTACTGGAAACGATGAAGAGGGCACATGCTGAGAATGACATGTCCACACTGCAGCGTACTGCCCACACTCTCAAGTCGAGCAGCGCAACACTCGGCGCTATGACGCTCACCACTCTATGCAAGAGAATCGAGTTGCATGCCAAAGATGGCCAGATGGCTGAGGCCGGCGCCATATTGGGCGCAGCACAAACAGAGTTCGGCCGTGTGCGCCATGGTCTGGAAGAGGTGGTCGGGAGGGCACAGTCGTGAGTGATTACCCTGAAGCGCGGAGAAACCTCGTCCTGGTTGTCGACGATGACCCGGTTATGCGGCGCATGGCGCGCTATGCTTTGGAAAAGGAAAACCTGCAGGTCGTCGAGGCCGTAGACGGAGCGCAAGGACTGGAGATGTTCCAGCGCCTGGCGCCCAACTTCGTCATTTTCGACGGCATGATGCCGGTGCTCGATGGTTTTTCCGCCTGCGCCGAATTGCGTCGTCTGCCAACCGGCGCATTCACTCCTGTCCTCATGGTCACAGCGCTCGACGATGAAGAATCTGTCGATCGGGCCTTCGCTGCCGGCGCGACTGATTACGTTACCAAGCCCGTACGTTGGGCGGTGTTACGCCGGCGTGTGATTCATCTGCTACAGGCCAGCCTGGTTGAGATGGTGCAGGCGCGCACGGAGGCAGTCGTGCGCCATGCCACGGATGCCATCATCACATGCAATGACCAGGGCATCATTGAATCCGCCAACCCGTCTGCAGAAAAGATCTTCTTGTGTCCTGCCAGCGAGATGGTGGGACAGGACTTGTACCTGTTCCTGGTCGAGCAGCAGGGGTATGTTCGCAGCTTGCCCGGCGCGAGCGGGGAAGTGAGCGGCAAACGCAAAGATGGCTCCCTTGTTCCGCTTGAGTACTCGGTGAGTGAGTTCACTGCTCATGGGCAACACGTGCAGGTGCTCATCCTGCACGATATTAGCGATCGCAAGCAGGGCGAAGCTGCCCTGCGCGACAGCGAGGAACGCTACCGCTCGATCATCACATCGATGGCTGAAGGCGTCTTCGTTATTGATGAAGCAGGCCTTGTGACATCCTGCAATGCCAGCGCCGAGCGTATCTTTGGGATTTCGGCAGAGGCTTTGCGGGGACGCCCGATCGCCGACCTTGCAGAGCGGGCGATCCACGAGGATGGAACACCCTATCCAGTCCAGCATTGTCCGACCAGCATTACCCTCAGCAGCGGGCAGCCTCAGAACCAGGTTGTCATTGGTCTGCGTCGCCCCGATGGCGCGCTGCTCTGGCTCATGGTGAGCACGCAACCCCTGTACCAGTCGCGCGCAGATGGCCGCTTTGGGGTTGTTCTGTCGTGCCTCGACATTACCGATCGCCAGGAGCTCATGCAGAAACTGCGCTATAGCAGCACTCATGACATCCTGACCGGTCTCTACAACCGGGCCTATTTCGAGGAAGAGATGAACCGCTTGGAACACAGCCGCCAGTTGCCGGTCAGCATCGTCATGGCTGACATCGACGGCATGAAGGAAGCCAATGACGTGCATGGGCACAGCGCCGGCGATCAACTGCTCCAGTGTGCGGCGGGCGTGCTGCGCTCTGCCTTTCGCACGGAGGATGTTGTCGCTCGCGTTGGCGGCGATGAGTTCGCCGTCATTCTGCCTGCAGCAGATGAGACAGTCGCCGCGCAATCATTGCAGCGAGTTGAGCGCATTACCGGCGCATGGAACGCAGAGCATAGCGCACAACCCCTGCGTATGTCTGCAGGCGCTGCAACGGCGCATAAAGGGCAGCCACTCATCGATGCCTGGAAACAGGCAGACGCCCACATGTACCAGGTCAAGCTCGAGCACAAGTCGCGCTAGCCTGTCCGTCCATGCCACAACAGGACGCAACTGTCCACGATTGCGGCGCGCCAAGCACTAGACAAGAATAGGGAAATCGTGTATACTAATCCCCGAAATCTACAGAAGGAGAGTATACGTTGGCGAATACCAAGTCCGCGAAGAAAATGATCCGCGTGTCCGCACGGCGCCAGGCGCGCAACCAGCCCATCCGCGCCTCGCTTAAGACCAAGCTCAAGACAGCAGTTGGATTGATTTCGACCAGTGACAGTCAGGCTCCGGCATCGGTCCTGTCAGCTATCAGTGCGCTCGACAAGGCTGCCGGCCGCGGCATCATCCACCACAACAACGCTGCCCGGCGCAAGTCCCGTCTGATGCGCAAGCTCAACAAAATGGCTGCAGCGTAGGCTCACGCAGCCGGTGTGCTCGTTTGTCCCGATCTTCCCGCTGTGGAGAGTGTGAGAAGTCTGGCGCACTCTCCACATATCGTGGAATGGCTGGAGTGCAACGCCGCACTCATCACTCTTCTGTCCCAGTCAGGAATGGAGATCATCTCTGCGCGGTCTTAATTCCTGCCTGGTCGCGAGAAGGAGGTGAGTAGACATAGCCGTTATGTTCCCGCCCATTTCGTGCCTATGGTGATAAGAGACACACAGCATACATCCACTTAGGAGGGCAAGATGAAGACCCGTCGTCTGTCGTACGTGCTCGTGACCATCCTGCTTGTGGCGGCCACACTCATCAGCGCCTGTGGCGCGACGCCAACAGCAACAGCAACGCCAAAGCCGGCGCCCACCAACACCCCTGTCCCACCAACCAAGGCGCCAGCGCCAGCAGCAACCAACACGAGTGCTCCGGCTCCTGCTGCCACAGCCGTGCCTGCAACAGCCACAAAGGCGCCCTCTGCAGCCGTCTCACCGACGGCCGGCCCAACAAACACTCCCATTCCCATGAAGTGCGACAAGCTGCCCACCGCCTACACTGTGCCAGCGGGGCAACTGGGCGCACCCGACAAGCCGATCGTCATCACATTCGTGCCATCGGGCGACACAGCAAAGATCACCCGTGGCGGCAACGACATGGCTGAGTGTCTGACCAAGATGACCGGCCTGAGCTACAAGATCGAAGTCGGCACCAACTACGCAGCGTCGATCGAAGCCATGGGCGCCAACAAGGCCCAGGTCAGCTTCCTCGCCACGTTCGCTATCCTGCTTGCCCAGGCCAAGTATCAGGTCGAGCCTGCTCTCATTGCTCTGCGCAAGTACAACACCAATGCCGTTGATCCCGATAAGGCTATGGCCGGACAACTGAGCCCCTACTATAAGGGCCAGTTCATCGCCAAGAAGGATTCCGGCATCAAGAGCTTCGCCGACCTGAAGGGCAAGACCTTCTGCTTTGTCACGCCCAACTCGGCGTCTGGCGACATCATCCCGCGCATCATCTTCAAGGCTAACGGCATTGACCCCGACAAAGATCTCAAAGCAACGCAGTATGCCGGCGGCCACGACAAAGTTGCCATCGCTGTCTATCGCGGCGATTGCGATGCTGGCGTCACGTTCGTAGACGCTCTGACCGACGCCCAGTACAATCTCAAGGCCACCTTCCCCGACATCGATGCAAAGGTCGGCGCCTTCGCTGTGAGCGATCGCATCCCGAACGACGGCCTGCAATATACCAAGGGACTCGATCAGAAGATCAAGGACATCACGACCCAGGGTCTGTTGGCAATGATGGCCGATCCCGGTGGCAATGCCACCGTCAGGTCCGTCTACTCGTATGATGCTTTCTCAAAACTCGACAAGCCCTACTATGATGACTTCGCCGCCGTGCTGAAGAAGGCCGGTGTCGATCCCGCTACTCTGGTCAAGTAAGCTACATCCATGGCCTGGCAGGCCTTTGGCCTGCCAGGCCATGGATTTGCCTCATCTCGCCGCCCGGGGTAGACGTTTTTCTGCCCAACGCGGCTTTAAGTGTTCACAACTCGCCAGGCGATCTGCAAGAACCACGCGACGCCCGCAAGGACCTGATCACCCATCTATGCACCCGGATGCCACTGTGTGCCATCGTACCATCAACTGCCTCGGCGAGCGGCGCCAACAAATGGAGTTCCCATGCTAAAAGTTGAACACCTGACCAAGGTCTACCCCAATGGAACACAGGCGCTCAAAGACGTCAGTTTCGAAGTTGCCGATGGCGAATTTCTGGCCATCATTGGTCTCAGTGGGTCCGGAAAGTCCACCCTGTTGCGCTGCATCAACCGTCTGATTGACCCCACCGCAGGCAGAGTCATCTGGGACGGAGTTGATATTACGGCTGCGCAGGGCGCCGAACTGCGCAACATCCGCCGCCAGATCGGCATGATCTTCCAGCAATTCAACCTGGTCAAACGATCCCCCGTGATAACCAATGTCCTGGCTGGCCGGCTGGGCTATGTCAACCCGCTGCAAAGTCTCCTCGGCTACTTTTCCGCCGACGACCAGGCGCGGGCGCTGGCAAGCCTGGAGCAGGTGGGCTTGAGCGACAAGGCGCATGTGCGCGCCGATTCACTATCTGGCGGCCAGCAACAGCGCGTCGGCGTTGCCCGGGCGCTCATGCAGGAGCCCAAACTTATCCTTGCCGATGAACCGGTTGCGTCTCTGGACCCCGTCCTGGCGCACTCCATCCTCAAATACCTCGAGCAACTGAACAGAGAACACAAGGTCACGGTTTTGTGTAGCCTGCATTTTCTCGATCTTGTGCATCGCTATGCGACGCGCGCCATTGCGCTCAAGGATGGCCAGGTCGTCTTCGAGGGCTTGCCGCAGCAGATTGATGATGCCCAGTTCAAAGCAATCTACGGTAAGGAAGCCGAACGCATCTCAATCGTGTAAGCACAGGGAGTGCTGACTGCACATGCAACCTACGACTCTCCACCCGCCTGCCCGAACCGCGCTGCTATCCTTAGTCATTCCGGGAGCAGGCCAGGTCATGCTCAATCGCCGCTGGCGTGGAGTGCTTATCCTGCTGGCCGTGGCGCTCTTCGCCTTCCTCATCAACTGGGCGCTCGTCAACTTCAAGATTGGCGTTGTGAGCGTTGCTGGGCAGGCAACAAGCTGGCTGTGGCCCGTCCTGGCCGCCTTCTGGCTGTGGAATGTTTTGGATGCCTACCGTCTGGCAGGGGGGCGGAGGACCAGCACCGTCCTTGGCGTCCTGCTTGTTGCCATCATACTGTATGTCATCGCCTGGGATGTCACCGACATCAAACTTGAGCGCCTGATAACCAGGTTTGGCGATGCGCAGAAGATCATGGCCGACCTGGTTCACCCCAATCTGTTCACACGCGATGGCGGCGGCGCCCTTCACCCCAGCCAGAACTTCACCGACATCTTTGGCAAGATCGTAAACAAGCCAGCATCTGGCCTGTTCGTCAACCTGGGCCTGGTGGCAAAAGACGCCCCGACGCCCACATTTGTGGCCGGCAAACTGATTGAGACGATTGCCATTGGCCTGTTAGCGACGATCTTCTCGACGATTCTTGCCATCCCCCTCAGCTTCTTCGCCGCACATAACATCATGTCGCACGTGCGCGGCGGCACAGCAATCTACTACGCCATGCGCACGTTCCTCAACATTGTGCGCGCCGTTGATACCATGATCTGGGGAATTATCGTCATCGTGTGGGTTGGCCTGGGATCATTTGCCGGCGTCATCGCTCTGACTATCCACTCGGTGGCTGCGCTGGGCAAGCTTTACTCTGAAGAGATCGAGCATATTGATCCGGGGCCTGTGGAGGCTCTGACGGCAACGGGCGCTAACCTGTTCCAGGTCATGCGTTATGCAGTGGTGCCCCAGGTCATACCACCATTTCTTGGATATACACTATTACGCTGGGACATCAACATGCGCTCGGCAACTGTTGTTGGTTTTGTTGCCGGCGGCGGCATTGGCTACTTCGTCGTTGAAACCTTACGCATGGCAGCCTATAGAGACTATGCCGCAGCATTGTGGGCTGTGGCCGTCATTATTATTCTCGTCGACTACATCAGTTCCTCCTGGCGGGCGCGCATCCTAGCAGACGCCCCTCCGCCAGCAACCGACAAACCTCGCACATTCCTGGCATCACTACGCACGACCATCTATGCCATACTCGGCCTGACCATCTTTATCTACTGCTGGCAACTCGCCAAGATAGACCTGCGCCAGCTTTTTGAGCCAGCGCCAACATTCATTCGCCTGGTACGCGATTTTCTTTCATTTGACTTCAGCTCGACGGTTATGAACGTCGTGGTCAAGCAACTGCTTATCACCATCTTCCAGGCCTTGCTGGCAACGACGCTGGGAGCGATTATTGCCCTTCCTTTCAGTTTTCTCGCGGCAAAGAACCTGACGGGACGCAGTGCAATGCTGGCGTGGCTCTACTTCCTGACACGCGCGACCTTCAATATCCTGCGCTCCATCGAGGCGCTGCTGTACGTGGCCATCTTCGTCTTCTGGGTTGGCATCGGGCCGTTTGCCGGCACACTGGCATTGGCGATCACCAGCTTTGCCCTGATCGGAAAACTGTTCTCAGAAGCAATCGAGAACATCGATAGTGGCCCGTTGGAAGCGATTACGGCGACTGGCGCAAACCGCCTGCAAGTGATTATGTATGGCATTCTTCCCCAGATTATCCCTCCGTTCCTGTCTTACACCATCTACCAATGGGACATCAACATCCGCATGGCCACCATCATCGGGTTTGCGGGCGGCGGCGGCATTGGCCTCCAACTGTGGACCTATTTTGGGACGTTGCAGTATCATAAGGCAGGCACAGTTGTCTTGTCCATTGTGATTGTCGTCGCTCTGATGGATTTTGCCAGCGCCAAACTGCGAGAGATGATGGTCTAACAAAGGAGCGGCCACACGCTGTACGTTCGCTGCGGTGGAAGTACGCCCGCAAGCGCAGCAGTATGGAGGAGTAAACAATGGCTGAGGAGAACGCTCAGGAGTTGGAGCAAGAGCAGACGATCGCACAAACGGCGACAGAGCACGTCTCAGCACGCACCGTCCAGCTTCATCAGGCGTCGGCAAACATCATTCACGCCGACAAGGATGTGACGATCCGTCAGGGCGTGGCGAAAGAGATACGGGCGCAGGATGTGACGATTCGCCAGGGCGCGGCGGCAACTATTGACGCCGACAATGTGCACTTGATTCAGGGCGCGGTTGGGTTGGTGCGCGCCGGCGACGCACAGCTAGGCGCCGGCTCAAGTAGCGTGGCGGTGCTGGCCGATAGCGTGCATCTCGATCAGGCAAGCGCACAGTTTATCCTGGCTCGCGACAGCGTGGAGATGGATCAGAGCGCAACGGGCATCCTGGTGGGGCAACACATCATAGCCAAAGACTCGGTGGCCATGCTCATGTTTGCCGACAAGGTCGAGGGCAGCGTCAGTGTGGTAATGGATCGCCAGATGGCAATCACTTTTGGCGCAGCCATGGGTGCAGTGTTGGGGCTGGTTCTGGGTCTGTTTGGAATCTTGCGGCGGAAAAAGTAGCTGAAGAAGCAGGACGCAAGATGCAGGATGCAAGATACAGGATCCAGCGTGTGGTGTGCATCTTGTATTCTGCATCTTGTATCCTGCTTTACCTGATCTGCCGGATCACGGTGACAACCTTGCCGCGCACCTCAACCTGGCTGGCCGGGCGATAGATCGGCTCCATGTCGGCGTTGGCTGGCTGCAAGCGAATGCGGTCGCTCCCGCTCGGGCCTTTGCCTGGCTCGCGGTAGAAGCGCTTCAGCGTAGCCTGGTTATCATCCACAATGGCCACAACAATGTCCCCGTTCTGGGCTGTCGGTTGCGGCTTCACAACCACCAGGTCACCGTCGGCTATCAGGTCTTCGATCATGGACGTTCCCCTGACCTTCAAGACATAGCAGCCCTCCTGGGCCAGATCAGGGGTCAGGCGAATGATCTCGTCCTGATTTTCCAGCGCCTCGATCGGCTCACCGGCGGCGATGCGGCCCACAATCGGAGCATCATAGGCCGATAGCATCGCAACCGGCATGGCGGTGTTCAGCTTGATGCCACGGGAAACCTTCGGATCGCAGATCAGGTGACCTTTGCGTTCCAACCGGCGCAGGTTATAGTCAACGACCGATGTGGAGCTGATCCCCGTCCCATGGCCAATTTCGCGATTGCTCGGCGGATAGCCATGCCCGCTCAGGTAGTCGCGGATAAAAATCAGCATCCGCTGTTGGCGGTCACTCAAACCTTCGTCCATGTCAGTTCCTCCTATACTCTATTGTACCAGAACATGCGTTCGTTTGTCAAGTATATATGGATAATCCACCAAAGCATCGCCGCATCTTGCTACTTGTGCTCCTTGTGACCCTGGCCCTGCTCCTCCCCTGGGCCGGCGCGCACGTGCCCTCGCGCCGCTACGGACCGCCCAAACAGGTCGAAACGGCCAATCCCAAAGTTGGTATTCATACCCGCCTGACCGACGAGGTCGAGGAGAAGAAAATCGCCCGCACGCTGCAGATGGCGCGTGAGATGGGCGCCTCATGGGTGGTCGAGTATTTCCCCTGGGCCTACATCGAGCCGGAGAAGGGGCGCTATGAGTGGGCGCACGCCGATATGGTGGTCGACTACGCCACTGTCGAAGGGCTGACGATGGTAGCCCGCATCGACTATGTGCCCGATTGGGCGCGTCCGCCGCAAACCACCAGCCGCTACCTTGATCCTGGCCGCTACAATGACTTTGGAGATTTCGTCTTCGCTTTCGTGTCACACTACAAGAGCCGCATCCACTACTACATCATCTGGAACGAGCCGAACCTGGCCGCCGAATGGGGCTATCGCGGCGTCAATCCGGCGGAGTACACCGCTTTGCTCAAGATCGCTTACCAGCGGGCGAAAGAAGCTGATCCACAGGCGCAGATTCTCGCCGCCGGCCTTGCTCCCACCCTGGACCCGCCCGGCAGTCCGGGGGGACTGAATGACCTGGATTTCTTGCAGGGGATGTACGATGCGGGGGCCCAGGGCTACTTCGACATTCTGGCTGTGCACAGCTATGGCTGGCAGGAGCCGGCAGATGCCGCGCCCGCAGTTGATCACATCAACTGGCGGCGCACCGAACTGCTGCGCCAGATCATGGAGCGCAACGGCGACGCGGCCAGGCCAGTGATGATCACCGAAGGCGGCTGGAACGATCACCCGCGCTGGGCGCGTGCCGTGCGCCCCGCCCAGCGCATCGCCTACACCCTGCGCGCCTACGAGATGGCCAAGACAGACTGGCCGTGGTGCGTGGCCGTGAATATGTGGGTCTTTCGCCTGCCACGGCCTGCCCGCAGCTTCAACGACTACTTCACCTTCGTGCGCGAGGATTTTACGCCCAAACTCATCTACACTGAGGTGCAGAAATATGCGCGGGGACGATAGCTGGTTTGCGTCCTATTGAATGAAACACAGGGATGATGTATACTATGTGTATCATTGGCGTATTCCGTACGGAGGTGGTACACATGACAACCAAACTGGAGCGTATCAGCATCTACTTTCCGAAATCGGTGCTCGATGACCTGCGCCGGCTCGTCCCAGCGCGTAAGCGCAGCGCGTTGATTGTTGAGTTGACGGAGAAGGAGGTAGATCGGCTCAAGACTCTTGCGGCTCTCGATCGAACTGCGGGGGCATGGAAAGATGCAGACTATCCTGAGTTAGCCACGGATGAAGACATCGAAAACTATGTTCACGATCTGCGCGCTTCATGGCGCACGAGAGAGGTAACAGATAACGATGCCTGACTACTTGCTTGACACAGGACCGCTTGTGCGTCATCTGCGCAACCGCCGGGATGCGACGCAGCTTCTCGCTGATCTGACTACGAGAGGTAGTCTCTACAGCTTCAGCGACTACTGCACCTTCCTGCGCGAGGATCTTACGCCCAAGCCGATCTACATCGAGGTGCAGAAATATGCGCGGGGGCGATAACAAGTGACGCGCCATATGAATGCTCTTGTATGATACATAAGAATGATGTATAATCTATGCATCATGGAGGTGATTCAAATGACGACCAAACTCGAACGTATCAGCATCTATTTTCCCAAGCCTCTGCTCGATGATTTGCGCAAGTACGTGCCAGAGCGCAAGCGTACGGCTGTGGTTGTCGAGGCTATGGAGAAAGAGGTCAGACGCTGGAAACTCGCAGCCGCGCTTGATGATGCCTTCGGAGCGTGGAAGGATGAGGATCACCCAGAGCTAGCCACCAAGGCTGATATCGATCGCTACATTCATGAGTTGCGGGCGCGCTGGCAGCCCCCTGTTGAGGAGAAGGACAATGTCTGACTATCTCCTCGACACTGGCCCTCTCATCTATCTACTACGCGGCCGGCAAGAGACCAGGCAGTATTTGGACAGAATTCGCCATGAGGGAGATCTCTCCATCTCCGTATTGACGCGGGCGGAGATTCTGCATGGTATGAAAGATCACGAGCGCGAGAGAACACTGAAAGTTCTTGATGGCATACCGGCGCTTGTGGTTGACATTCCCATCGCTGATCTTGCGGGCGAACTGATGCGCCGCTGCCAACAGCAAGGCATCAGCCTTGAGCTTAGCGATGCAGTGATCGCCGCGACGGCTCTCTACAACGATCTCGTGCTTGTTACATACAACCGTAAGGACTTCCCTATGCCTGAGTTGCGCCTGGCAGATATCCCTTGAACAAGATTCTGCACGGAACGCCCACATCTTACGCTCGTCTGCTCGCCGTTCTCCTGCTGGCCGTCCTCGTCGTGCGCGTGGCGCTCAACAACCGCCCGGACGGCAGCCTGACACGCGTGCAACAGGCGGATGTGCTCATTGTCGCCCTCGATGCCTCATATCCCCCCTTCGAAACGACCGACGGCCAGGGCAACTTCAGCGGCTTCGACGCCGGCCTAGCTCAGGAGATCGCCAGCCGCCTGGGCGTGCAGGTGCAGTTCGCCAATGTTTCCTTCGATAGTCTCTACGATGCGCTGACCGGCCGCAAGGCGGATGTCGTCATCTCTGGCTTGCGCTACGAGGCGGAGCGGACGCGCGACGTCTTCTATACCATATCCTATTTCGACGCCGGGCAGACGCTCGTCGTACGCGCTGCCAGCCCCATCGGCAAGACGGCAGACCTTGGCGGGCGGCGCGTGGCCGTGGAGCTGGCATCTGAGGGAGAGGTGGAAGCGCAGAAACTGGCGGCCAAAACAGCGGGGATGCAGCTTCAACAGTGTTCGACAACAGAGGATGAGCTTGTGGCCCTGCGCAACGGGGCGGTGGATGCGTTGGTCACTGATCATGTGACAGCCCTGGAGATGATCAAAGATCAGGCCGATCTACGCTTGCTCGCGCCGCCCTTCGCGCCCGACTCACTTGTCGTTGCCGGGCACATCGAGGACCGTACGCTGATGAGCGAGGTCAACCGCATCATCAAAGCACTGCGCGACGACGGAACGTTAGGCCGGCTGGAGGGCGAGTGGATGTAACAGGATGCAGGATACCGGATACAAGATGCAAGAGGTAAGATACGGATTGCGCCCATTTGCGCCCGCACCCCGCACCCTGCAACCCGTAACCTGTATCCTGCTCCCCTACACCCGCGCCAGCGTGGCCTGCGCATCCGGCATAGCGCCGGGCGGCCCACGTTCAGAGCGGAGCGCCGCACCCTTTCACATGTATGAGCCCGGCTCAGGGCCGAAGTATGACCGGGAGATACAACCGCGCCCCGATCACACCCTTCACGCGGACCACGGTGCTGCCGTCTACGTCCGGGCTGGTGAGGGTGATGGTGGTGGTATAGGTTCCCCGGGTCAGGCCGGCGCCATCCAGGGACAGGGTAACCTGGTCCGGGGTAGTACCCGCCGTGGCGCTCAGGTACAGCCAGGGTGCGCCGGCCAGGGCCTGCCAGGTGAGGGTTTGCCCAGGATCCTGGCTGTCAATGGAGAGACGGGCCGTTGCCATACCAAGGGCGGGCTCCAGCAGGATAGTTTCCGGCCCGGCCACCAGGCCAGGCAGCGGTGGGGGCAACTGACTCGGATCACTCACGACAACCACCTGCACCGTGTCTGTCGCCACGCCGCCCACCCCGTCATCCGCCCGCACGGTAATCGTATGAAAGCCCTGGCTCAGGCTGGCCACTCTCAGGCCGGCCCCCTGCCCGAGTGCGCCATCCAGGTTCGATGACCACAGTACCTGGCTGTCGGCCATGCTGCCCGTGTCCACGTCGTAGGCCACCGCCTCCAGGTCGAGCGTCTGCCCGGCGGCCACGGCGGTCATGCCTGTGGGCCGGGTGATGTGCACGGTGGGGATGCGGTTGGGCACGGTGAAGGTCCCGTCCGAGGCGTCGCTGGCGGTGTGGATACCGTCACTTGCCCAGACCCGGAAGCGCGCCTGGTTCCCGGCCGGGACGTTGGCCGCGTCTACTACAGCGCTCCGCCCGGTCTGATCCTGGGCCACCGTGAACCAGTTGGCGCCGTTGTCGGGGGTATACTGCACGATGAAGGACAGCGGATCGCCGTCCGGATCGCTGGCGGTCCAGGTGACGGTGATGGTGCTCCCTGAGAGGACCTCGCCGCCGTTGGGGGCGGTGAGAGTGACGACGGGCGCCCCGGCGCCGGCGCTGACGCTGCCAAGAACTGCGCCGCCTGCGCCCTCGATCTCGACCCGGTTCGTGCCTGCCACATAGGGCACCAACTCATTGATCAGCAGGCCTGTCACAGAGCGCCCCGAGCTCGCGGCCGGCGCGGTTGGGCCGCCGTCTACTTGTTGCGGTGTGAAGGGGTAGCGGGCCAGCACTGCCCCCGCGCCATCGCGCAGAGTGATGGCATAGCTTCCCGGCACGCGCTCTTTCACGTCCCCGGCGTTGGGGATGATGAAGAGCGGCTGCAAGCTAACCTGGCCCGTGGTGGCATCCAGGGTGCCCACCACCAGAAGGCGGTCGGTCTGGTCCAGGGTGCGGCGGTCGGCTGTAACGGCCGGGGCCGGCTGGAAGGTGTTCATCAGGCCTTCATAGGTAAACCGTCCCGTCCACTCGTTGTCACAGTATGTCATCACGTCGTGCCAGGCCGGCCCGTAGATGGCCCGGGTGCCGGCGTCAAAGCCATAAACCGCGCCGTTGCCCGTGAGGTCAGCGCTGATACGCCCGTCGGGATAGGGGTAGGACGGGCCGAACTCGGCGCCGCAGAAGTTAGCGTGGCCGCGGCCGTAGGTGTGGCCCAACTCATGGCCGCCGTACCAATCGCCATAGGTGCCGTCAAAGTCCCAGCCCCAGTCGCGGGTGCCGGTGGGCCCGGAGGCGACCACGCCAACGGCGCAGCCGCGCATGAAGCCGGCGTTGTCGGCTACCATGGCATAATAGCGGGACGCCAGAGGGATTGAGGGGTTGACAACCATATCCCAGAGCTTCTGCCCCGCCAGGAACGCATCGACCGTGGCGCAATTGGGATTGATCAATTCGCCCCCGAGGGCCACGGCGGTGCCCCAGTCGCTGGTTCGCTCCCAGTACGTGTACCCGGAAATTGGATAGGCGCGCAAGAGCCAGTCCATCATGGCATCGACGTCGCTGGCGGGCGGCCAGAAGTGGGTGCTGCCCACGTTGTAGCCCAGCCGGTAAACCATGACTGCGATGGGAGACCCGGGCTGGAACGTCACGGTCGTCGACTTGGTGTTGTTGGCGTAGGTCACCTCGACCGGGTCATGGACGCGCGCCGACGTCACCGGGTTGACCTCGGCGTTGATGGTGGTTGTGCCAAAGATGAAGTCGACGGGAAGCTCGAAAAGGAAGGCCTGGTCAAGCACGGCCCGGTCAGGCGACGGGCGCACCGTAATCTGCCCTCCGCTATTGATGGGCGCAAGCCGCATCGAGGCTCCCAGGCTGTTCGTGACGAACAGATCTGCGTAGGTCAGGTAATTGCCAGCGTTTGAGTGGACGTGGAAGCGCACGAAGGTGCGCTTGCCCGCCACCAGGGCGATGCTGTTGTTCAGGTCCTGGACGCTCTGCGTCACTTCAAGGGCATCGGCCACCAGGTCGGCAGTAACCACCGGCGTCACCGTGGCAGTGGATGTGGCCGTAGGGACGGAGGTCGGCGTCGCCGTGCAGGGTAGCGCGGAGACATACGTCAAGAGCAGGCGGGGTGGTGCTGCGCCGTGGCGGCTGGCGAAGGCGCGATAGCGCCCGTTGCCCGTCAGCATCAGCCCGTAGTTGGGCACGCTGCCCGCGTACCAGTCGCGGATAAGCTGGCTGACATCCCACACCGTGTCAGTGCCCTGGCCGCGCGCAATTCCGCTGGCGACGGCGTCTTCGGCAGCCGGGCTGTTGTTCCAGGTGACGCCGCTTTCGGACCATGTCTGGCCAATGCGCAGCACGGTAACGAGCGCGTTGACGGGGCTGCCGCCATCGTCGCTGATGCGGGCCAAGAGCTGTGCCCGCAGGAGAATCGTCCCCGCCGGAATGGGCGGCAAGGTAAAGCGCAGCAGGCTGGACGTGACGCCGAACTGGGAGGCCCAGCCCTGCAGCCCTACAAGCAGCCCGGGTGCGCTGCCGTAGTTGGTATTCGGGTTCAGACTGTCCTTATAGGTATCGGCCACGGGTATGATCGTCAGGACAGTGGCGAAGCTGCAGCCGACGGGAGGCGTATCGGTAGCCGTGGCGGTGCGCGTGCGCGTGCGTGTCGGCGTATAGGTCGCGGTGAAGGTACGGGTGGCTGTCCGGGTCGGCGT
The DNA here is from genome assembly GCA_964402955.1 of uncultured Ktedonobacterales bacterium. Lineage (GTDB taxonomy): Bacteria > Chloroflexota > DTOL01 > DTOL01 > DAOUCN01 > CAYOEZ01. The sequence continues at coordinate 21,254 of CAYOEZ010000003.1, forward strand.
GGAGGTACTGGTGCCCGTAGTGGTGCTGGTGGCGGTGTTGGTGCTGGTCGCGGTGGGGAGAGTTGTCGGCGTGTTCGGGGCCAGGTCATCCCAGAACTTGTTGTCGGTCAGCACCTAGCCTGCCAGGGGATTGGTATATTGGATCCAGTTCAGATTCACGACTGCACCGTCCACCGAGCTTGCAAACTCGGAGACATAGCCGGCCGGGTCGACCTCAAAGATGTTGTAGTACTCCCATATCCCCGGCGGCACGAGTCCATACCAGCCGATGCCGTTGGTGGACGTGCGGTCACAGAGTGTTCCCAAGGCATGGGGGTCGTTAGAACAGTAGAGCTGGACCTCCACCTCGGCCAGAGGCTGCCTCTCGTCCCCTTTCTGGCCGCGGAAGACCTGACCTTCCAACATCGGCGCGGAGAGGGCGGAGTCTGGCACGACAGCCGTGGCCATCAGGCTGGCAGCGGTGAGGTGGCTCCCGACCTCAGCGGGCAGGGGGGCCAGGGAGGCTGGGGTATTGTTCAGCAGGCCGAGCAAGACGAGCGCCACCAGGGTAAACAGGCCGGCGGTCAGCCGGAATGGGCCTCGTCGGTTAGTCATGATGCTCCTTACTGTACCAACGCTTGGGGCGGCCGGTGGGGAATGCTCCGAACTCGATACTATTGCATATATACAAACGCCTAACTAGCTGAAAAGGTACGGGGCCGGCCGGCAGAAGCCACGGCCAGAGACCAGCATCGATTGAGCCTCTATTGGGCTGTACAACAGGCGTCCGAAGGCATGACCTGCTCCTGCACGAAGCTGAACCTGGGCTCTGTCTCGTTGGCCGACTATGCTGCGGGGAAGATCGGACGTCACAACGGGTATGGAAGGTCAATGCTCGCATGACGCTACAACTCGTCCAGTGCGACTTTGCCGGCGATGAGCGCCAGCTTGGCTGGACGGTGCTTCTTTTTGATCGCGGCTTCGCGGCGGCGGGCGTCGCCGGCGCTGGGCAGTTCTTCGGAGTAGACGAGGCGCAAGGGGAGACGCGCGCGGGTGTAGCGTCCGCCGCGGCCGGCCTGATGCGCTGCCAGGCGCGCCGCCAGGTCAGTCGTCCAGCCGCAATAAAGCATGCCGCCGCGGCATTCGAGGAGATAAACGAAGAAAGACAAAGACATTGAGGCTACCTATCCAGCGCCCTCACGTACAGCCCATTGCTTGTCGCCACAAGCAGGTCGTGCGGCTCGGCCGGGTGAACGGCGATCGCTTGCACGAAGGGCGCGATGTCGCCGCTCCACTGCTGCCAGCTATCGCCGCCGTCGCGGCTGACATAGACGCCCTGGCTGCTGGTCCCGGCAAAAACTGTGGCTGGCGACGCGTCGGTTAACGCACGTGGCGTTACCGCCAGCGTCACCACCGCGATCTTGTCCAGTCCGACACGCGTCCAGGTCGACCCGCCGTTACTCCCTCGCCACACGCCGCCCCGACTGTCACCGGCAAAGATGTAGCCGCTACTGGGATCGATCGCCAGCGTATACACCGGGGCATCGTGCACCTGCGTCCACGTTCTTCCAGCGTCCTTGCTGCGATAGATACCGCTGCCGATACCGCTGCCCGATCCGGCATAGACGAGCGACGAATCGCGCGGGTCAACCGCCAGCGCCATCACCTGCGCCTGGCTGACAAGCGTGTCGGCTTTGATCCAGCGTTCTCCCTGCGTGTCGCTGCGATAGACCCAACCATTGCCGGCGCTGACATAGAGCATCGCACTATTGGAGGGGGCAACAGCCAACACGACCGGCGCATCCTGGGACAGGCCCGTATTGATCGACTGCCATTTCATCCCCAGGTCTGTGCTCTTGAACACGCCATCGGTCGTGAGCACGTAAATCGTTGACGGTGAGGTGGGGTCTGCGACCAGGGATGAGATATCCTCTGTGCTCAAGCCCGTCTGGCGCGGCGTCCAGGTGCGCCCGCCGTCCGCGCTATAGAAGATGCCCTTGAGATAGGCGGCGACTAACATGCCGTCGCGCACCGCGGGGTCGCCAACGACACCCGATACATTCAGCACATTGAGATTACCCTGCACCGCCGACCAGTTGCGCCCGCCATCCGTGCTGCGGAACAGACCGTCGCCCCAGGTCCCGGCCAGCAGGCGGAACGGCGCGGCAACGAGCACCTGCACCGAGCGCCCGGCCAGCCCGGCGCTGGCCGCGTCCCAGCGATCGCCGCTGTTGGCGCTGCGGAAGACGCGTCCCCCATCGGTGCCCACATAGAGCACCTGGGGATCAAGCGGATCAACGGCCATCGCCCGCACGCGCACATTGTCCATGCCCTGGTTGATAAGCGTCCACGTATCCCCGCCGTCGCGCGTGCGATAGACGCCTTCGCCCGCCACCCCGGCGTAGACGATCTTCTCGTCATACGGGTTGCCAACCAGGTCGCGAATGTCCGGCTTCGGCTCCACCTTGCGCAGAGGCAATTCTTTCCATGTTGCGCCGTTGTCGAGCGTCAGGTAGACGCCGTTCTTGGCGCCGACATAGAGCCGTCCCGGACGGCCTGGCTTGGTCGGGACAGGATAGAAGACGTTGATATACTCGGCCGACGGCTGGCTCGCTGCGGCTTTCCAGGTGCGCGCCCCGTCGTCGCTCATATACACACGTCCTGTTCCCGTGCCCGCCCACAAACGGGTGTGGTCCGCTTCCACGACAGCCGACAGCGCATAAATGTACCTGGAGTCGATACCGGTCGTTGCCGTGACCCAACTCTCTCCGCTGTTGTCGCTGCGGAATAGCCCGGCGCCATTCGTTCCGGCGTAGAGGATCGTCGGCGAGATAGGATCCAGCACGACGCTCCAGATATGCTGGTTGGCCAGACCATTGTTGATGCCCTGCCAGGTCTGGCCGCCATCCGTTGACCGCTGCACGCCGCCGCCCCACGTACCCAGATAGATGCTCTGGCCCAGGCCATCGACGGCAATGCTGCGCACGATCGCCCCGCCCAGATTATCTGCCCGCACCCATCCCGCCGGCCGCGTGGGCGTCGCCGTCGGGGTCACCACAGGAGATGGCTCTGGCGTCACATACACAATGATGATCGTCGTTGGCGAGACCAACTCGGTTTTCGCAGGAGCAGGCGTTGGCGGCAGCGGCGTTGCCGTGGGCGTGGCAACGCCAAAAGCGCGCCAGCCGCTATACAGCGCTACCACCGCGAGCAGGAAGATCACCCCCAGCAGTCCGGCCAGAACCGCCGGCGGCAAGGTTGGGCGTTGCAACTCAGCCGTCACCTTCGCTTCTATCTGGGGCAATAGCTCAGCCAGGTCGGGATAATCCGGCGCCTGGACCTGGATGCGTTCAAGATTGTCCAGCGCCATACGCCAATGGCGCTTCCCGGCCTGGCGCTTTGCTTCGGCCATCAGCCTGGCCAACTCGATCTGGCGACGCGCCTCAAGCAGAGATGGCTGAGCATCGGCGTGGCCGGACTCGGCAGCAACAACAGGAGCCAACGCATCGACTGCCTTCTGCCACTCGCCCTGCTTGTAGAAAGCCATGCCGTCGCTGTACAAACCGTCGAGACGCGCTTTTTCCGCCTGCGCCGCACCGATCCTGAGCGCCAGGGCATCGGCTTCTGCGGACGGGCTGCGCTGTTTGACCAGGTCAACAATGGCCAGCGCAGCGTCCCACTCTCCGGCGCTGAAATCCTTCTCAGCGCGAGCAATCATCTCGCTCGAGGTTTCAGCAATGCGCAGGGCAGGATCGCCATAGAAGATGAACGATGCCCAGGTGGCGTCGGTGGGCCGGTGCTCACGCACAATCGAGCGCGCCGCCTGTATGGCGTCGCCCGTGCTGGCGCCGTTGAGCAACGCGCCGTAGAAATTGATGGCAAAGTCGCGCGAACCAGCGTCGAAAATCGGCCACTGTGCACCGAGGAAACCGGCAGCGCCGCCGGAAACGAAGGCAGACGCCAATCCTTCGGCCTGCGGGCCCGTATAGCCTACTTCCCAACCCACTTCTTGCGCCTCACCCTGGCGCGCCGATGAGCAGGCATTGAGGAAAACGATTGGCCGGCCGCGTAGAATGCCCTCGATCTGGCTGGCTGGAAGATTGCGGCCGCCGGCCAGGTGCAGACCGCTGCGATCGGGGTGTTCACCCTCGAAGAAGGCATGTCCGGTATAGTGGATGACCTCATAGCGACCCGACACCAGTGCCTGCTGTACGCCGATATAGGTGGCGCGCGAGCCGCGCAAGAGATCATAGGCAATGCCGCGTGCATCCAGAAGCGCCATCAACTCGTCGGCTTCCGTGTCGGCTTCGGGGAGATCGCCCAGGGGGTTGCTGATGATGAGGAACGTCGGTTCGGCTGTCACTGAGCCTTCCGGCCCGGCCACCCAGCGCGTGACCATCAAGCGGCGCGTGATGGGCGCGCGCAGACCCAGGAACGACTGCCCATCGTGCAGGAGTTCCCAGGGAATCTGGCTATCATTGGTTGAGATAATGAGCGAGACATCTAGATCGCGCAGAGCATTTTGGATGAGCGGGGGCAGGAAGAGACCATACATGAGCTGGCCAAATTCCTCCAGGCTCCCCACCTCACAGACCTGCGCCATTGCCGACACGTCGCCACGGTACGGCGACTCGCTTCCCGCCTGGCGATTGATCAGCGCAGTGACGGCGTCTACAATGCGTACGATATCCTGGCGGTGCTCATTCCCAACCCATACCGTACCAGCCAACGCCAGCGGCCCTTTGCGTGGCGTCTCCAACGTGACCGTATAGCGGTCGTCGGCTTGTAGGATGGAGAGAACTGCAGAGTCCATAGCTCTCTTTATTGCTTACGCTAGATCGCCCCCTCGCAGGGCGGTTCTTGCTGCATATTGTCAGTATGATAAACGTCACAGGGTCAACGGAAGTTCCCATATTTTGCCCGATCTTTCGATGCGTACCAGATAGTGGCCGGGAGTAATGTCAGGAAAACGCGCTTCGCTCTCTCCCGGACGCACGGTCTTGATCTCCTGCGCCTGTCCCCTTTCATTGCACAGAGCAATGCGAACGCCGGTCAACGTCTGCCCCGATGACAGCATCTTCATGGCAACCGCCAGCCAGCGCGCCTGCAGCGCCTCAGTCACATTCATAGAAATGCAGATATCTTGCGCCTGATCGTCCACGGAGAGCGACACCAGGTTGTCCCTGGCCTTGCTGCGCGGGCCACGCCGGGCAGCCGGCGCGGCGGCGTAGGAAACAGCCAGCCCGGGCGGCGGCGAGAAGAGCGCCTCGCCGAGCAATGCCAGAGCGGCGGGAATATCGAAGGCAAGACGGCGCACGCCTGCTTGCGCTTGCGTCCACAACTCGACGACGCGTTGCTGGGGCAGGAATGAAAGATCGAACGTAGGATAGCGCGGCGGCTCGGCCAGAGCGCCCTGCCCGACCAGCGCCATAACGCGCTCCCAGGAGGCCGCTTGCGCTGCACACGCCGCGCAGTGAGCCAGATGTGCGCCCACGGTTGCGATACCCTCACCCCCGCCAGAGCGGTAGGCGTCCAGTCGCGAGCGCGCCTCTGCGCAGGTTATCTCGTCTGCATCAGACGATTCTATGGCGCACACGAAACGCGCCATAGAACTGTGGCAGGCAGCGCAGCCTGTCACATGTGCGCGGGCTTCTGCCAGGTCACTCTGGGCAAGCCCCTGGTCAAACGCGCCTCGGGCAAGAATTTCTCGTGCAGATTGGCATTCAATCAACGCCATGCTCCTTAGACATGGAACTCGTACGGTATGGGTAGACGGGACTATTGCGGCGTTCCGCAGCGAATCCTGAATCCTACTTCCGAACTATATGACGTAAAAGGCAGGGGCTATTCTTTCATATACTCATCGAGTAGGCGCAGAAACGTGGCATCGGCGCGCAGATGGTCGAGATCGCGTGAGCGAATGGTGTGGATGTTGCTGCGTGTGGTGTGCAGAGCGGTCGCCAGCATGCCATCGTCCCAGTCATTCAGAAACCCGCGAATCAACACGATTTTCGATTTGTCACTCAGCACGGAATGGCCGGCGATGCCATCGGTGAGAAGCTCAACAAGCTCGCGACGCGAAAAATGCGCGTCGGGCAAGTTTTCCGGAATATCAGCGATGGTGTCCTGCAACTGGCCGCCCGACTCGCGTATCTCATCGAGGCTGTTCTGCCTGCCCAGGGGAATGCGACGGCGGCGCGCAATCTGGGCTGCGGCAGCGGCGCCGGCCTGCTCCCCGCCGAGCCCGACTCCGAGCCGCCGGCACGAGTCGTACACCTTGTTGATGACGACGCGCGCCGACCAGCTCAGGAAACGATCGGGGTCTTCCACCCCATCCAGGCTCTGCCAGACGGTGATCAGCGCTTCTTGTGAGCAGTCTTCCGCCAGGTCATGGAGCTGGGCGCGGTCACGCACCAGGTTGTAGGCAACCTGGTACAGGTAGCGGCCCAGGGTCTGAAACGCCTCCACCTGCGCCTGCCCGCCGGACCGGCAGGCTTCGTAGAGCTTCCGTCCATCGATTGGCACTGCCATCCGTCTCTCCGCGCGGGCAGTATAGCACATTTGCACAGTGAGCGGCAAGGGAGTAATCGACCTCTCTACCCCAAAGCCTTTCCCTGTGCTATAATAGAAGGGGGCAACCTATCTCTGGCCAAAGGAGCGTGTCCGTGGCGACCAATGATTCAGCAGCGGTCGAGAGCCTCAGCATTCGTTTAACTGAGGCTGTGCGCGATGTTTTTCGTGTTCAGGATGTCACCGTAGGCTTCGGGCCATACCACAGCGTCCGCTTGCGCGGCCGGCTGCTGGTTGACGCCAGCCTGGCCTATGATCGCATCAATCCCCGCTTTCAGACGATGGGGCAGACTCTCCTCTTGCGCAGCGAGGGCGACCTGCACACGATTGAGGCGCTGCCTGTCACCTTTCCGATGGTGAAACCGAATGTGCGGGTTGCATTCATCCTCTTCATCGCAACGGTGCTCTCGACCATCTATGCCGGCTCGCAGTGGGCAAGTGAGCCAACGCTACAATCCCGCTTGTTCGCTGGCCTGACTTTCAGCGGTACCCTGATGCTCATCCTTGGCGCGCACGAGCTAGGCCACTACATTATGTCTCGCCGCGTGGGCACGCCGGCCACCCTGCCCTATTTTATCCCGCTGCCGATCTTTCTTTTCGGCACCATGGGCGCCTTCATCCAGATGAAGGCGCCGCCGCGCAATCGCCGCACGTTGCTGGCTGTCGCTGCAGCCGGACCTTTGGCTGGACTGGTCTTCTGCATCCCGCTTCTCTTCATCGGCCTGATGACGTCTTCCGTGAGCACTCAGCCGCCGGGACAATCATACTTGCAGGAAGGCAATTCGCTCCTCTACCTCCTGATGAAGTTCATCGTCTTTGGCAAATGGCTGCCAGCGAACGGACTGGACGTTTTCATCAACCCGGTTGCGATGGCTGGATGGGCCGGGTTGTTTGTCACCGGCATGAACCTGATTCCCGCCGGTCAGCTTGACGGTGGGCACATCATGTATGCGCTGATCGGCGCAAAAGCACGCTACGTCAGCTATGCTGTGCTGGGCGTCATGCTGGTGTTGGCCCTGGTCGTTGACACGAACTGGCTGTTGTGGGTGGTCCTCGTCTATTTCCTTGCCCGCGGCGAGACCCCCCTCCTGGACACAATCACGGCGCTGACCCCCAGGCAACGCATCCTGGCCGCCGTGATGGTGATCGTCTTCATTCTTGTGTTCATCCCGCGTCCCTTCATTATCGTCAACTAACCGCCAGGAACAGGAGAAAAGCATGAAAGGCTTCAACGGTTTACACATGGACATGGGTAACCTGTCGCTCCTCTCCAACGCCGCCACGCGCTCGATCAGCCCGGAGAACCGCAGCGGAGAGAAGGGCAAAGGCGGCATGGCTACTGAAGGCACCGGCGCAGACTGCGCCCGCGACCTGGGCCAGGGCTGGAAGATCTCACCCTCGCTGCGCATGCCGCCGCACAGTACGCTGACTCTCGCCGACATGCAGGGATCGGGCGCCATCCAGCAGATTTGGCTGACCGTCACGGGGCGCTGGCGCTACAGCATCCTGCGCATGTACTGGGATGGCGAGCAAACGCCGTCGGTTGAGGTTCCTGTTGGCGACTTCTTCTGCATGGGTTGGGGCCGTTATGCGCAGATCAACTCATTGCCTGTGACCGTCAACCCCGGCAGCGCCTTCAACTGCTACTGGGAGATGCCTTTCCGCAGTGGCGCACGCATCACCATCGAGAATCTGGACGACGAGCAGCAGACGATCTACTACCAGATTAACTACACCCTGACCGATGTGCCCGACGACGCGGCCATGTTCCACGCTCAGTTCCGCCGCTCAAACCCATTGCCCTACAAAGAGGTGCATACGCTTCTTGACGGGGTACGCGGGCAGGGGCAGTATGTAGGGACGTACATGGCCTGGGGCGTGAACAACACCGGCTGGTGGGGCGAGGGTGAGATCAAGTTCTACATGGATAACGACGGGGATTTCCCGACGATCTGCGGCACGGGCAGCGAGGACTACTTTGGCGGCTCCTACGACTTCGAGTACCCCCGTGGCGTGAGCTACTGCCCGTTCAGCGGTCCCTATACCGGCCTGCCCCAGGTGATCAACCCGAATACTCTGTATGACTCGCAGATGCGCTTCGGCCTTTATCGTTGGCACATTACTGACCCGGTGCGCTTCCAGAAAGATCTGCGGGTAACGATGCAGGCGCTAGGGTGGCGCTCTGGCCACCGCTATCTGCCGCTGCAAGACGACATCGCCTCGACGGTCTTCTGGTATCAGAGCGAGCCGCACGCTCCCTTCCCCACGCTGCCGGAGCGCGATGGGCTGGAAGTGATCTAACAACAGCAGCAGATTCAAGACTTCCGAAGTCCCGGGGACTTCGAAAGTCTGGGCTATGTGGAGGGCATCCCGTGACGATGGTTGAGCCCGGATCAAGGGTTTTCCTTGAGGACCTGCGCAGTCAGTTGACAGATCGCCTGGCTATCTTCCTCATGGCCAGCAGTGCGCTCTTGCTGTGGCTCAGTATGATCCAGCGGCCCTTCTTGCTCGTCTTTTTCGCCCTCCTGGCAGCGCTTCTTACCCTCGGCATTGCAACACGCAGCCTCCTCTCATCGTCGCCCGTTGCGGCCCGCCACCTCCTAGTCTGGGGACTCTGCGCTGGACTTGTCATCGCCATGTATCTCTTCCCAGACACCTGGCTGCCTTTCATTGGCCTACCTCTGACGTTTGTCGGCGCACTGCTGGTATCAGGTGGCGGCCTGGCGACGGCAGGTATCGTTGCGGCCGCAGCCGTCTGGCTGGCAACCACCCTGGAGAGGGCGTATACAACACCGGGGATCGTGATTGTCCTGGCTGTGGCTGTGGTCGTCGCCTGGCTGGCTGTGCGCACTGTCTACACAGCCCTGGAATGGGCCTATACGATGCAGCAACGGGCTGATGGCCTGCTTGAGGTGGCACGCGACCGCCAGGGTGAGCTGAACCGGGTGCTCAAGTCGCTCGATATGGCGAACACGCTCCTGCGCCGTACCCAGGGCGAGCTTGTTGGAGCGCGTAAGCATGCTGAGGAAGCACAGCTTATGAAGGAGCAGTTCGCAGCCAACATCAGCCATGAACTGCGCACGCCGCTCAACCTCATCCTGGGCTTCAGTGAGGTCATGTACCTCTCACCGGAAACATATGGCCCAATGCAGTGGCCGCCCAAGCTGCGCCGCTCCGTGCATCAAATATACCACAATAGCAGGCACCTCTCGCAGATGATTGATGATATTCTTGATCTGTCGCGCTTTGAGATCGCGGGCTATACACTCAACAGAGAGACGACGCCTCTCAGCCAGTTGCTCATGGAAACGGTAACAATGGTCAGTGATATGTTTGCCGGCAGCCCTGTGCGCCTGGAAACGGACATTCCCGATAACCTGCCTGCCCTCATCCTTGACCGCACGCGCATCCGGCAGGTGCTGCTAAACCTCTTACGCAATGCCCATCGCTTCACAGAGCAAGGATACGTTCGGGTGAGTGCGAGAGTAGAGTCAGATCAGATAACGATCAGTGTCAGTGATACGGGGCCCGGCATTCCAGCCGACAAACAATCACGCATCTTTGAGGAATTCTACCAGGCCGACACCTCACTGCGCCGTAAGCACGGCGGCGTGGGGTTGGGCCTGGCCATTAGCAAGCGCTTCGTCGAGGCCCACGGCGGACGTATCGGGGTGGAGAGCCATGATGGCGCCGGCTCAACCTTCTTTTTCACGCTGCCGCTGATCGCTGATCCTGTGCTTGTGGCGTCGCCACACATGGAGGATCAGGCTGAAAAAAGCGCGCCCCTAACCCGTCCGACCCTTATGGTTGTCGAACAAGATAGCACGGTTGTCTCTCTGATTCGCAGAAACATCGAGGAGATGGACGTTGTTCAAATCGAAGACGCATCGGGCGTGGAAGAGAAAGTGAAGCTGTACCATCCGCATGCAGTCATCTTCAATCTGCCGCCAGGTGAGCATGCCGATATGGCCCGCCTGGCTCTGCCGGTGCCGGTCATCGAATGCTCGTTGCCCAGCCAATCCTGGGTAGCCAGCAGGCTCGCCGTGCGTTCCTGTCTGACCAAGCCTGTCTCTGCCAGCCAGCTTCTGCACGAGGTAGAGCGTGTGGGAAACGTACACAACGTGCTCGTTATCGACGATGAGCGTGGTTTCTGCCAACTGGTGACTGCGATGCTGCAGGAGCCTGCGCCCGATCTGCATGTGCGCCACGCTTACGACGGCGTGGAAGGGCTACGCAGCATGCACGCGCGCAAACCGGACCTGGTATTCCTCGATCTGGTGATGCCAGAAATGGATGGCCTGCGCGTGCTTGAGACAATGCGCTCGCAGCCCCAACTGGCCGATGTTCCTGTTGTCCTGGTAACTGCCACCAGCTACGTTGCAGACACACTGTCACAGATCGGAAAGCAGCTCACTGTACGCCGTGCTGATGGATTGTCCACGGCCGAGGTTCTACGCTGCCTGCACGCGCTGGCAGCACTGCTCCAACCCCACTATGACGAACAGGCAGTGCCCCAGGAGGCAATGGCCAGCCGAGATACGTAGCAGAATGCGCAGCAAGAATATGCTGGCGCCGGATGACTGTGTTCAGCATCGTACAGCCTGTCTCACAACACCCCCATTTGTCGCAGTGCTGCCAGAACATCCTGCTGGCTCACCGCTTTTGTCAAGACATGGGATGCACCCAGAGAATAGGCCAGGTCGGGATTATTGATCACAGAACAGACGATAACAGGAATGCCATTTGTCTGTGGGTGGTTGCGCAGTCGCTGCAAAAACTCCCAGCCGTCCACATCCGGCATCATCACATCGAGGATGATGGCATCCGGCGGCGTTTCCTGCGCCAGAAGTAGGCCCTCACGGCCGCTGCGCGCCGTCAGTACGCGACAGGCATGCCCGGCCAGATACGTTTCCATGAGTTCCAGGAAGCCTACGTTGTCATCAATCACCAGAATACTTGCACAGTGCGCCGCCATCCGGACATTGATCACGCGTACGGGACCAGGGAACACTTCTTGCAAGATTTTCCACCCCAGCCGCTGCGCAAGTTGCGCAACCACAGCATTCCCCTCGGGCGCAGTCGCCTGCGCAGATTCTGGAGTATAGCTCACGGACAATGTTGCCTCCAAGCTATCGTTGGTCAGTGTCAGGTTGATAGGAACATTGGCAGACCGCGATACCGCCTGGCTGAGCGTATTGACCAGTATCTGCCGCGCAATGACGGGATCGGTTGACAACATCACCGGTTCCGCCGGGACATGAGAGGAAAAGCTTGTCTTTCTGCGCAGCGCCAGAGGCTGCACTGCAATAAGCGCGTGATCAAGAAGCAGCCTTAGATCCTGAGTCTCAGGGCGTAAATCAAGAGGCTCAATCTCAGTTTGAATAGAGGTCGCGGGTGATGGCGTTGGCTCCGTCTTGGCATGTGCCCACTGCAAAAAGGTCATCAGACTTCGCCTGGTGGGGAGACGGCATCAAAACGACGTGCCTTGGATGCCATTTCGGCCCTAATGAGGCTATTTCGGGTCACTAAATGGGGCAAATGCTCAGTTCGATCGACCATTTGACCTTCTTGCAGTGGGCACTTGGCATTGCCAGCACAGTGGGCCCAGAGAATAGCAGCGATGCTCTGCTCACCATGCGTCAAGTCACGGTGTGCCTGCCGGCGCGAGATACCTAGCTCATGCGCCGTTTCCACAATGGTCATGCTCTCAACATAATGGAAGACAAGCAAGTGGTAGAACCGGGCACGAGGCGAGCGAAAGGGAACATTGCGTCCGGGGTTTAGTGATTCAATCGCCGATATTAACTCGCGTCGCAATCGCTGGCCAGGAGTCTCCGCCCCGGATGCGGCGCCACCGGGCAGTTTCTGAGCTAATGGATGGCGCTCGATCAGCGGGAAATCATAGAGGTGATTGAGGGCATCCTTGACCTGGGCGACAAACTCAGGCGCAGGGCTTACTTGCCTGGGGGCATCCATACTCATGTGATCCGTGCGGTCCACACCGTCTCTCCTCTCGCTCGGCCACAGCGATGGCACACCTGTGTCACACTCATGTCTCACTCATGGAACAAGAAGCGTAGACAGCGGCCTGACCGGCACTCTATAATACCAATACAACTGCTCGGTCTGGGTGCCTATCAATCTCTTCATCGAGCCAGGTCCACTTGGTCAAGCATACACTTACATTTCTGCCCTGTCAAGACTCCCCAGGCCTGTAAGAGCATTTGGTGCACGGCGGTCTCGACATTGGGCTGGCGCCACAAGGTAAGGATTGAACCAGATAGGCGGACGTGAAGGAGGTGACGCTCTGGCAAGATATGACGGTCGGAGTCATCGCAGTTTCCACGTTGATCTCTAGAATCTCTGCCATGTACGTAGGAGGAGGATAACATGGATAGCAAAGGTATGAGCCGCCGTGGTTTCTTGCGGCTGTCGGCGGCCAGCCTGGCTGGCGCCGCGCTGGCTGCCTGTGGGGCCGCGCCGACGCCCACCCCGGCCCCTGTGGCCACAGCAACAAAGGCCCCGGCTACTGCTGCGCCGACGGCTGTTCCGGCCGCCCCGGCCAAGAAGGTGTCGCTCAAGTTCCTGCAATGGAATGGCGGCGACCACCTCGCCTGGATCGAGAAAACGCTCATTCCCGGGTTCCTGAAGGAGACACCCACGGTCGAGAAGATCGATCTCGTCACCACAGATACAGGAAAGGTGAATGAGGTCCTGCTGGCGGCCTTCGCTGCGGGCGATCCTTACGACGTGTTTGAGCACGGCTCAGCGGCGTCGGGCGCCAGTTGGGCAGCATCGGGCCAGACGTTGCCCCTCGACGAGTTCTTCGCTGCCCTGCCGGACAAGGCCGACTACTATGATGTCGCCATCAAGACATCCATGTACAAGGGCAAACTGTACTCGCTTCCCAGAATCGTCACCCCAACTGCTCTCGTCTACCGCAAGGACTGGTTTAAGGAAGCCGGCCTCGATCCTGCCAAACCGCCGACCACATGGGATGAACTGCGCCAGTACGCTAAAGCTCTGACCAAAACGTCCGGCGATAAGATCACGCGCGCTGGCTACTGGACTCCGAGTTCAAGCTGGGATGGCATTCAGAGCGGCTGGTTCAATTACCTGCACCAGAACGGCGTCAGTATCCTGAGCGATGACCTAACGAAGACCAACTTCGACAACGAGGCCGGATTCCTGGCGATGAACTTCTACCACGATCTGCTCTGGAAGGACAAGGTGGATGTTCTCGGCGGCCTGCCGACAGGCATCGCCGGTAATCCGGTTGCTGTGGGCACGGCTGCAATGGGCATCGGCAACGCGGGCATGCTTCCCGTCCTGCGCAAGAACTTCCCCGATGTCCTGCCGCAGATTGCTGTGGTTGCACCCACGAGCAAGGCCCGGCCAGGCTGCATCCTGGCCGTAGACCGTACATTCCTCGCCGCCAAGTCCAAGTCGCCCGACCAGGCCTGGAAATTCATGGCCTACAAGAACCGGCTCGACAACCTGACCGAATGCTTCAAGGTTAATCCCGGGGCGCTGCCACCGCTAAAGAGCTTCATGCAAAGCGACGTGGTGAAGAATGATGCCTTGCTGCCGCTGTTCCTCAAGAATATCGAGGTCGGCTATCAGTGGCCGGGTACGCCCAAGTGGAATGACATTCGTTCGTACTTCACTACCATGAGTGACGGTTTCATGGCGCAAGCTGGCGCAGTTGACCAGTTTGTCAAGGACGGAGCCAAGGAAATCAACGCCATTCTATCCAAGGTGTAGGCTCGCGCGGGGAGGGGTATGGACATCGTTCGCGTCGATGCGCCTCCCCCGTTTGTCATCTCCACGTTATGGGGTCCTCAGAGGGAGGATTGCATGAAGCTTTCTGCACTGCCACGCGTACCCATGATCAGCTTGAGAGGCGGACACCAGCGATCTCAGGAATTGACCGCCTATCTCTTCCTGGCTCCTGCGTTTCTTGGCCTGATGGTTTTCACATTCATCCCGTTTCTGGCATCATTCTACTATAGCCTGACCGACTACAACGTCCTGTCGGCGCCTGTCTGGCGCGGGCTGGCGAACTACCAGAAGCTTTTCCAGAGCAAGATCTTCTGGAGGGCCCTCTGGAATACCTTCTACTACACAATTGGCACCATTCCGCCCAAGATGATCATTGGCCTGGCTCTGGCCATTATGCTCAACCGTGGTCTGCGTGGTATGTCGGTCTTCCGTGCCCTCTACTACCTGCCGGTTGTCACTGCGACCATTGCCGTCTCTGTGATCTGGCTCTGGATTTTCAACCCTAGCTACGGCCTGGCCAACATGATTCTCAATGCCATCGGCCTGCCCTCACAGACCTGGCTACTCAACCCAAAGCTGGCGATGCCCAGTTTGATGGTTCTTGGCGTTTGGAAATACATCGGTGGAACGATGATCATCTTTCTGGCCGGGTTGCAGGGTATTCCTGAGATGTACTATGAAGCGGCCAGTATTGACGGCGCCACTCGCTGGCAGCAATTCCGCCACATCACGGTACCGATGCTTCAGCCGGCCACCTTCTTCAACTTTGTCACTCTAGCGATTGCCAGCTTCCAGGTCTTTGAGCAGATGTACATCATGACGGAAGGTGGTCCAGGATTTGCCACAACGACCTTGGTCTATGAAATCTACAGGGAGGCATTCGAGCGCTTTCATATGGGCTATGCGTCCTCCCTTGCTGTTGTCCTTTTCGCTGTCGTTCTTGCCTTGACCATGGTCAACTTCAAGTTCGGTGGGTCAACATTCGAATATTGAGCGAGGTAGAAGGGGAATGCTATGCGTGTGATCACCCGCTCGCAGCCAGGTCATGTTTTCAGCCTTAAGGGAGCCCTCTACAACCTCTTGTACTATGCTGTGCTCTGCGCAGGGGCGGTGGTGATGTTTGCCCCATTTTTCTTTCTGGCCACCAGCTCGCTGAAGACGGATACCGAGGTTCTGATCTTCCCTCCCACGTTGATACCCAAGATCTGGCAATGGAACAACTATCCCGATGTCTGGCAAAAGTACAATTTTGGCGTCTACTTCCTGAACTCGGCCTTCGTTACGCTTGGTCGCACAACCCTTATCCTGTTTACCAGCACACTTGCCGCCTACACCTTTGCCCGCATGGAGTTCAGAGGACGCAATCTCTTCTTCATGCTATTTCTCTCCACGATGATGTTGCCCAGCCAGGTGACGCTCATTCCAGTGTATGTCATCATCAAACGCATGCCGTTCATGGGAGGCAACGATCTGTTCGGTGCGGGAGGGACAGGCCTGATCAATACCTACGCAGGGCTTATCATCCCGGGCTTTGTCTCTGCGACGGGCATCTTCTTGCTGCGAGAATTCATGCGCACGTTGCCGCGCGATCTGGACGATGCAGCGCGCATCGATGGCTGCGGAGAGTTTGGCATCTTCTACCGCATCATCCTACCGTTAACCAAGCCTGCCCTGGCTACTCTTGCCGTCCTGACATTCCAGGGCGTTTGGAATGATTTCCTATGGCCATTGCTGGTCGGACAGAAGAAGGAGTTGTGGACCCTGCAGGTGGCGCTGGCGCACATGCGCAGCAGCGTCTTGACGCAATCTGTGAGTTGGCCCCATATGCTGGCTGCCACAATGATCGCGACCTTGCCCATTATTGTTGTTTTCCTGTTTGCACAGCGCTACTTCATGCGCGGCATTGCACTGACGGGCATGAAATAGAAACAACTTCTGGAGGTCACAATGAATACCATCCATGAAGAACCACGTGATATCCCCATCGCCGGCGATTTTGATATCTGTGTCATCGGCGGCAGTTGTACCGGCGTGTTCGCGGCGCTACGAGCTGCCCAACTGGGAGCGAAGGTTGCCATCGTCGAAGGCAATGGTTTCTTCGGCGGCGTGGCCACGGCCAGTCTGGTCAGCATCTGGCACTCGATCTATAACACGACCTGTGAACAACAAATCATCGCTGGGCTGACCAGCGAATGCGTGGATCGGCTCAAGAAGCGCAACGCTGTCACCATCTATGATCGCGATGTCAGTCGCTATGCTGTGCTCAACACAGAAGAGCTCAAGATCGAGCTGGATGATATGGTTGTCGGCGCAGGCATCCGGCCATTCCTGCATACCTGGTTTGCTGCACCTATTATGAAGGAGGGGCGGCTCGTCGCCGTGGCCGTTGAGGACAAGACGGGCCGGCGGGCCATCAAAGCAGCCTACTTCATCGATGCCACCGGCGACGGCGATCTGATCGCCCGTATGGGGCTGCCCTGTTATGCCCGCGAGCGCGTGCAGCCGCCGACAACCTGCGCCATCATACGTGGTATCAAGGGCATCAAGCAGCAGATCCCCGGCTTCTCGTTTGCCCATGAAGTCTACAACCCCGCTTATCCCCAGCACCTGAAGAAAGGTTTTTTGTGGTATGCGGACGTGCCAGGCTCGGTCGATGACACAATGCTGGCCGGCACGCGCGTCTTCGGCGCTGATTGTAGCGACGCTGACCAGCTTACGCAGGCCGAGATCGAGGGGCGGCGCCAGGTACGGGCAATCTGCGACATTCTGCGCGAGAATTTCCTGCCCGCAGGCATGAACCCGCTGGTGGCCCTGCCGGCGCGTATCGGCATTCGCGAGAGCCGGCACGCGGTCTGCCTCCATTCGGTAACGGAGCAAGAGGTCTTGACCGGCGAACGCTTCTCCGATGCCATCGCCAACGGCACCTACCGGGTGGACGTGCACCAGGCCGATGGCCCGGGCATCATTTTCCGCTACCTAGACGGCCGCGAGGAGTTTTCCACGTCAGACTTCGAGCATGAATGGCGGCGCTGGCGGCCAGAGACGCCGGATAACCCCACCTTCTACCAGATTCCCTACCGGGCGCTGGTGCCGCGAGGTCCAAGCAACGTGCTGGTGGCCGGCCGCCCGCTTGACGCCGACGAAGGTGCGTTCGGCGCCCTGCGCGTGATGGTCAACTGCAACCAGACCGGCGAGGCAGCAGGCGTCGCGTCCTACCTGGCGTTGAACAGCGGCGTTTCCGTGAGCGATGTTGACCCGGCCAAGCTGCGCGCAACAATGGCCAGGCAGGGCTCGATTATCGTCTAGAGACGCAGCCGGAAAGTCCGTATTCCGGCGGTACCGTATGCTGGCGCCCCATCAGAGCATGGATTTGAGCCTGAGAACGACCCGGATCACCCACTTTGGCGCCGAAAAGGACTCGCAGACGATCAGTCATCGCCCACAAATTCTGACGATGGAGTTTCCGGCTGCGTCTCTACTAGCGTATCTGGCATCACGGGGCGCGATGTGGCGACACCACGACACGGGGACGTTGACAGTGCCATCGGAACATGATAGATTACGCATGCACAACGCGGTATCATGATCAATGGAGCACACAAATGAGTCATAAGAAGAAGACCCCGGCCCATAAGCACACGAAGCCGCCGCAACACGCCGCCGAGTCATGGCAGGCTAAGGGGTGGAAACAGTATCTGCAGCGCACGTCTCCCCCTCCCACTGCCCCGGACTTGTCCCGCGCCCGCGTCACGGATGACGACCCCGATATGATCAGAGACATCCTACCCTTGATCACGACCAAGGGTAAGGGCGGCGACTCGACCATTAGCCTGTCAGAAGAGATCCTGTACAGCCTGGTCGCCAACGCCCACCTTGCCGATGAGCCAGAGTTCCAGGACCTCTTCTTCCAACCAATGGATTGCATTGAGACATGGGCCAAAGTGGCCACAGAGAAGGGTATCGATCCAGAATCGCTGCTCAAGATGGCGGAGGACGAACGCGCGGACAAGCAGGCGGAGCTGATGGCGGAATGCACCCAACGGCTTCTGACAAACGAGATGGCGCAAGATATCATTAAGCGGCTCACTGCCCTGCGGCTGCGCTTGAAGCAATCAGACAAGCAGGTCGAAGCGGCTCGCGTCTCCGCCCTGAAGTCGTTTCTGGGCATGGGAACAAGCAATAGCATTCTGTTAAGCACAGGTCTGGTTCAGGAGATTTTCGGGCGTAGCCTGGAGGCCGGCTTCGAGCTGGCCAGGTCCGTGGCCGAGGTGGGTGCAGGCAACCTCGACGACGAAACTCAGTTGCTAGAGAAGCCCAATGGATCACCACGTACCAGGGCGGCCGAGGCGCTCCTGAACAAGATTCCAGGCTTGCGCGGCTACCTGGAGAATCAGGCGGACAAGGCGTGGGACGAGGGACAGGAGGCCCTATTTGGAGGCCACCTGTTCCTCGGCATCTACTCCGACGAAGAAAAGAAACGTGCTCTCATACTCATCACGGATGCGATGGGCTATGACATGTCGCCGGGCATCCCCGACGAGGAGCGTGCGCCCAAGAAACTGCCCAAAGACGCGAAAAAACGCTTCATGGAGCGGTTGCACGAGTATATCACCGAGATTCTTACACATGAACGGCTCGAGCAATTGCGCGAGAGGATGGCTGTTCTTGAAAAGGACACTTCGTACGACCGCAAGTGGTTGCCTTTCGTCACCATGATAAGAGGCTACATGCAGGATAAGGATGCCGTGAAAAGCGAAATACCATTCCTTACCAACGCACTCTTGGGTGAGATGCGGCTCTTGGCCGAGGCTAAAGCAGGGAAGAAAGACTGAGCTTCCTTTTGGCCTGACCCTGGGGCCTGCCGCCTCCCTCTCCGGCGCTGGCCTGCGTGGGCGCGGCAGTAGCACCGAGTACGTCTATGACGGCATTGGCTGCGTGCACGTGACGACGGGCATCGGAACAACAGGGCGCATTCTCAACACCGAGTTGCACGTTGGAGTTTCCGGCTGCGTTTCTAGATCACCACGCCGTCGCCGTCATCTGATGGAATCACATATTGATACGAGAGTGCTGGAATCTGGTGCAAGTGCTGGTTCTCGTATAGCACATGCACCTCGCTTTCGAGATGAGCAATGCGCGCCGTCAGATTCTGAATCACCTGCATCGTGGCATCGGGCATCATATTGTGCTGCAGGTCCACGCCATCTTGCACCTTCATGCCATCGCGATAGGTCACACGGCCGGGTATGCCGGTCACCACAGAATCGCTGGGTACGTCCTTGACAACCACCGCGTTGGCGCCGATGCGTGAGCGCGCGCCGATGCGAATCGGCCCCAGCACCTGCGCGCCCGCGCCCACCACCACATGATCCTCCAGCGTCGGGTGGCGCTTCTCCTTCCTCCAGCTTACCCCGCCCAGGGTCACGTTGTGGTACAGCGTGACATCGTCGCCGATCTCTGCGGTCTCGCCAATGACCGTTGCCATGCCGTGGTCAATGAAGAAACCCGAGCCGATGGTTGCTCCGGGATGAATCTCGACGCCGGTCAGAAAGCGCCCCAGATGCGAGACCCAGCGCCCCAGGAAGTACAGCTTGTGCGTCCACAGCCAGTGCGACAGGCGATACATCCACAGCGCATGCAACCCTGGATAGGAAAACAGGATGGCCATTGTGCTGCGCGCCGCGGGGTCACGCTCATAGATCACCTTAATGTCACGACGAAGTGTTGATAACATGAGACACCTCTCAGGTTAGAACGCTGACGAACGCAGATTCAGCGCAGACAAACGCTGCCGCCGTGATCGGCTGTGCCTGACGTCCTGGGACAAGATCAGGAAGGGTCAGGTCTGTCTGCGTTTTGTCAGCGTTCGTCAGATTTCTACTGTGCTGTCAGTGCAGCAGCAGCCTGGCGTAGCTCCTCGAACAGAAGCGTCGACAGGTAGCGCTCGCCGCACGATGGGATGATGACAACGATGAGTTTGCCCTTGTTTTCGGGCCGGCGCGCCACTTGCACCGCAGCATGGACGGCTGCACCGGACGAGATCCCAACCAATACACCCTCTTCTTTGGCCATGCGCCGGGCCATGATGAATGACTCGTCATTGGTCACTTGCACGACTTCATCGATGACAGCCATGTTCAGCACCTTGGGCACAAAGCCGGCGCCAATTCCCTGAATCTTGTGTGGCCCCGCCTTGCCGCCAGAGAGCACCGGCGACGCGGCCGGCTCAACGGCAATCGTCTTGAAGCCCGGCTTGCGCGCCTTGATGACCTCAGAAACCCCCGTGATCGTGCCCCCCGTACCCACTCCGGACACCAGAATATCGACTTTGCCGTCAGTATCGCGCCAGATCTCTTCGGCGGTGGCACGACGATGAATCTCCGGGTTAGCCGGGTTCTCAAATTGCTGTGGGATCAGGTAGCGCGCATCGTTGGCAGCCATTTCCTGTGCCTTGCGAATGGTCCCGGACATGCCCTGCGCCCCGGGCGTCAGAATCAATTCGGCGCCATAGGCCATCAAAAGAATGCGCCGCTCCATGCTCATCGTATCAGGCATCACCAGGGTGCATTTATACCCTTTGGCCGCACAGACAAAGGCCAGGGCAATACCGGTGTTACCGCTCGTCGGCTCCAGAATAATCGTATCAGGGCCGATCTTCCCTGCTTTCTCCGCAGCCTCAATCATGCTGGCGCCAATACGATCTTTGACGCTGGATGCCGGGTTGTAGAACTCGAGCTTGGCCACAACGGTGGCCACGGCCCCATCGGTCACACGGTTCAGCCGCACCAGCGGCGTATTGCCGACCAGATCAACTGCTGAATTCGCAATGCGTGCCATAGTTCCAGGTCCTCCTCGTGAAACGATTAATGAATCGAGACGTCCGTTGTGTCGAACAGCGCGGGCGTCGCAGAACACAAAACAAAAACGCTTCTCGTCCAGGGGACGAGAAGCGTCGTGATACCACCCCTATGTGTTGCTGCCTCGCGGCCCGCAACCTCAGCCGGTCCGGTCGTCGAACGTACACCGACCAGATCGTGGCCTGTGATAACGGTGGCCGCCTGATCAGCCGGCATGGTCTGCCAGCCGCTCAGTTTCTTCCGACACAGCGTACTTGGCAGTACTACACCCTGCCGTTCCGCCTGTAGCTCAGGGATGCACGCACGCCAACCCCAGGCCCCGATTCTCAGCGTTCCTCGGTTCTCTGTCGCCTGCTTGAGTCTGGCGTGCCCTTCCCGTCATCGCCTCTTGATATGTCCGCATCTGGCTGCACACTGCCAGACAACGGTCGTAATATGACCGCCATGATATTATCACGTTCATGGTCGATTGTCAAGAGCAGTGTGACAAAAGCGCTGGGTGAACTGGCGTGTTCACCCAGCGCTCAATAGTCATCGAACCCCGCGCACTTATGCCCTCAGCAACCAGCGCAGAGCCAGCAGGATGCCCAGGACATACAACACAAACCGCTCCGGCGTCAGACCGGCCAATACCCTCATCTCGTCTCCTCCTCTTGCGAGGTTCACGGTGCTACGTCTGCATGTCTACATGGGCCTCAGGAGTTCCACTGGCGAGCAGGATACGGCGAATCGTTTCCCGACCGATGGCCGGGGCAAGCCCTGATTCGGCCAAGTGCCGCTGCAAGGCGCTGAGCGTCCAGGAATGCATGGGCAAGCCCAGGCTCGCGGGGTCCGTCTGCGCAAGCTGCCACACCGTCTCGCGCTCCTCCTGGCCATAGATACGCGGCCGGCCCGACCGTGGCCGGTCAATCAGGCCATCGAGGCCCTGGGTGTTGAAGCGGCGGATGCGCGTGCGCACGCTGTGATGATGCAGACCAAGATGCAGAGAGATGCGGGGGACTGTCCATTTCTGACTGGACAGCAAAATCACCTGTGCTCGCAGCGCGAGCATTTCTGAGGCCTGGCGCGCTGCTGCCCACTCCTTGAGGACGTGCTCCTCAGTTTCGGTCAACCTTCTGACCTGAATCATGACCTTCTTGCCTCCGCTCGTGTGTTGGACACTGCCGTGGTTTGTCGTCAACATAGTTATTAGCCAACACCAATGGTCCGTATTTTGTCGTCCATGTAACGCAGAATTGGTGTTATCCTCCTCAACTATACACGACGAACGACGGGCCAAAACGTGATTGCAAATCAGCTACTTTTTCCCGATACACCCTCCTTTCCCCAAAACTGCGGCAAGATGCAGCCTGGCGCAGCGCGACGCCCGCACAGACAGCGCGCAGACAGCGCGCTACAATTATGAATCTTATCGGACCTTTTATCCCATAAGAACTATACCATATTTATCGCCCTTTGTCCAGTATTTATCGGAGAAGTTCGCCGCTACTTGACAGCCCATGCCGTCTGTACTACACTGGAAGCATGAGAAGTGATAGTCATTGATCTGAGCGCAGCCGTCGCTGCCGTTGAGCAGCAGACCGGATACCAGGTCGAGCAGCATTGGCTTGAGCTTTTTGGCCTCTGCCCCACATGCCGCCAAAAAGCACAGCAACAAGGAGGGTGAGCACGATGCTTGTCGTCCATGTTCATGTCCACGTCAAGCTCGAGTCGGTCGAGGGCTTCAAGAAGGCGACCATTGAGAATGCCGG
Source organism: uncultured Ktedonobacterales bacterium (assembly GCA_964402955.1). Lineage (GTDB taxonomy): Bacteria > Chloroflexota > DTOL01 > DTOL01 > DAOUCN01 > CAYOEZ01. The sequence continues at coordinate 44,193 of CAYOEZ010000003.1, forward strand.
CGAGAGTCTTAAAGAGGCGGGTGTGGCGCGCTTCGATGTCGTGCAAGAGATGGGGGGAGACGGTACGCGCTTTATCCTCGTCGAAGCCTACCGTTCAGCCGACGACGCCAATCATCACAAAGAGACGCCTCACTATCTGCGCTGGCGCGACACGGTGGCCGAGATGATGGCCGAGCCCCGGCGCAGTATCAAGTATGCGCGCATCTACCCCGCGGACAAGGGGTGGTAGTCGCTGAGGCCTGTGGAGTGTAGCTGTGGAGTGCGACGAATCCTTTCGTCGTTGGCACATAACCGCGACGAAAGGATTCGTCGCACTCCACATTGACCACAGGAGTCGTCGCACTCCACACTGCTATCCCGGCAGGGAGATAGTTATGCGCTTTGAGTTTGCGACCGCACAGCGGATTATCTTTGGCGCCGGCGCTCTGGCCGAGGTTGGCCCGCTAGCGCGCAGCATGGGACGGAGCGCGCTCCTGGCCGTGGGCAGCGCTGTGGAGCGCGTGCAGCCGCTGCTCGACGTGCTGGGCGCGCATGGCGTCAGCTACACACTACTTAAGGTGACGGGAGAGCCGGACCTGGACCTCGTGCGCCGTGGCGTGCAGATGGCGCACGACGCCGGCTGCGATCTGCTGATCGGCTGTGGCGGCGGCAGCGCCCTGGATACAGCCAAGGCCGTCGCTGCTGTGGCGGCCAATGGCGGCGACCCGCTCGACTATCTTGAGGTGATCGGCCAGGGTAAGCCCATCACCATCTCACCGCTGCCCGTCATCGCCATCCCCACCACGGCGGGCACGGGCGCCGAGGTGACGCGCAATGCCGTGCTCGCCTCGCCCGAACACCACGTCAAGGCCAGCCTGCGCAGCCCGCCCATGCTGCCGCGCCTGGCGATCATCTACCCTGTCCTCACCTACAGCATGCCGCCGCAGGTCACCGCCAGCACCGGCCTCGATGCGCTGACCCAGGTGATCGAGCCTTTCGTCTCGGTGCGCGCCAATCCGTTGGCTGGCGCCCTGTGCCGCGAGGGGATAGCGCGCGCTGCCCGCTCGCTATGGCGCGCCTTTGCGCACGGTGACGACGCGGGCGCCCGTGAAGACATGGCGCTTGCCAGCCTGCTGGGCGGCCTGGCGCTGGCCAATGCTGGGTTGGGGGCGGTGCACGGCATTGCCAGCGTGATTGGCGGCATGTTTCCTGCCCCGCACGGCGCCGTCTGCGCCCGCCTGCTGCCCGCAGTCATGGCGATGAACGTGCGCGCCCTGCACGCGCGCCAGCCGCAAAGCGAAGCGCTGCGTCGCTACGACGAGGTGGCCCGCCTGCTCACCGGCAGCAGTGCGGCGACGGCGCACGATGGCGTGGCCTGGGTGCGCGCCTTGTGCGCCGATTTGGGCGTGCCCCCGCTCTCCGCTTACGGCATGGCTGCACAGGACATTCCCGCCATCGTCGAGAAATCGCTCGTTGCTAGCAGTACGAAGGCCAACCCGATTGTGTTGACGGCAGAAGAGATGAGGGAGATATTGCAGGAGGCGCTGTAGCAGTAGTGCTGTCTACGGATTCTGGCCCGGATGGCACGGTGGCTGTGCACAGATGCCCGCCCTCACCCCAGCCCTCTCCCGACCTCGGGAGAGGGAGTCCGCGCCTGCATCCGTACTTCCCGTGTCGTCCGGGCCAGAATCCGTGCTTTCCGTGCCATCCGCGCCTGCATCCGTGGACAGCGTCCGTGTCATCCGAGTTCAGAATCCGTTGCCAGCGGCCCGCCCTCACCCCGCCCCTCTCCCAACCTTGGGAGAGGGAGTCTGCGCCGACATCCGTGTCTTCCGTGCCTGAATCCGTGCCTCCGCTTCATCCGTGTTCAGAATCCGTTGCCAGCATCCGTGTCATCCGTGCTTACATCCGTGGACAGCCTCCGTGTCATCCGTGTTCAGAATCCGTTGCCAGCCTCCGTTGCCACCGTCAGCCTCTGCCCCACTCCCAACTCCACCTCTTTGCCGAATTCCACCACCATCTGCTTCCCCACCAGGCCGGCAGTGGCAGCCACTTTTCCCTCCGGGCCAGTTACCCTCACATGCTCTGGCGAGACGCCGTCAGGCAGCGCCAGCCCTAGCGTGCGAAAAGCCAGGCGGCCATAGCGCACCTCGACGGTGCACGTCATTGCGCTGCCCTCCACCTTCTGGCTGAAACTGCCCCAGCCGCTGCCTGTGCTGAAGAAGCAGCGGAAGTCGCTGGCATTCACGCGCGGGGCAAAGCTGATGCGACGCGCCGGTGCGCTGTAGTGATAGCCGGAGAGCGCCAGCAGCAGCGACCAGCTCGACATCGCCCGCGCATAATGGTGGCCGCACTCGAACTCATTCCAGGGATTGCGGGCGACGCCGTCGTGACGCTGGCGCGCCCTCTTCACAATCCCCAGCCCCTGCTCAACCATGCCTTCATAGATCAGGTGCGCGGCCACCTGGTACTCGAAACCTGTCCACACCTCGTCGGCGTAGGGGAAGGGGTAGCGCGGGCGGCCGCCGTTTGGCCACGAGCAGAGCAGCAGCCCTCCCTCGCCGTTGAGCGCGTAGGTGCGCTGGCAATTGTGGTGCGCCGACATGTCTTTGCGGACGTTGTACTTGACGATAGAGCGCATGGTGCGGCGCACGTGCGCCTGCGGCAGCAGATAGCCCAGGCCAACCACGTGGGCGAACCATTGGCCGAGCATCTGGTCGGCCAGGCAGCCGGGGCCATATTGGTAGCGCGGCTGATCCTCGCCCTCGCGAATGGCCGGTGGGTGGCGCCCCTCGTATCTGTCCTTGATCGAATCGCCTGGCCTGGGGTTGCGCACCTTCTGCACATAGAACTCCCCGTTCCATAGCTCCCTGTCCAGCTTCTTGCTGCCCGATTGGTAGATACTTCGGTACTCATCGGCAGAGGCGTTCTCGCCCAAAGCGCGCGCTATCTCTTCCGCCGCGCGCAGCGCTCCCAGGTAGAGCGCGCCCATGAATGTGTTGGGGCCATAGAACTCGACGTCGTACGTGTTGTGCTGCTCGCCTTCCATCACGCCGTCACGGTCTTTGTCCCACACCTGCCAGGCATACTCCAGCGCCTGTTTGGCCGCGGGCCAGAGCGCGCGCAAGAAGGCATCGTCGCCCGAAAGCTGCCACTCACGGTAGAGCTTGAGGATACCGCCCATCTGCCCGTCGGCAGCGGGCACGTAGTTCCACAGCGCGCCCGATGTGATCGGTAGCAAGGTGCGGAAACGCTGCTCGCCCGTCGGCAGGGTGTTGGTATCGTAGTCGGTGCGGCGCATGGTACGCTCCAGGTCCGGGAAGAGGTGCGCCAGCGCCTGCTCGTAGTTCCAGACGTGGGTGCAGTTCATCGGACAGCAGCCGGAATTGTCGTTGCAGCCCTCGAAGCCGTGGAAACGCCCATCTTCGGTGCGCAGGCAGGTCGTCGTGCGTATGATGGCCGACTGGCTCGATGCCGCGTCCAAAACGACGGCCGGCAGCGTGCTCTCGAAGAGCGTATCGTGGTAGGCGATCGTCTCGGCATCGAGTCGCTTCAGGTTGGCGGACGTGTAGCGCGCTGTATCCCATGCGTTGGCGAAGCGTGTCGTGTAGTAGTTGCCCAGGCGCCGCCCCTTGACCTCCTCTTCCTTGTTCCAGTAGTTGGTCAGGTTGGGGAAGTGCCAGGACAGGATGAACGGCAGTTCCACGGTCTCACCCGGCGCAAGATGGGCTACCAGCCCCAGCGTGCCCACATCGGTTTCGCCATCGGGCGAAGGAGCGGCTGCGGCGTCGCCGGGCAAGCGGCCATTGGCGCGCAAGGTGTCCCAGAAGTCTTGCAGCGCGTCAAACCAGCCTGCCCGTTCCCAGCGCAGGGCAAAGGTCGTCTCTGGCCATGACGTGGCGACGGCGAGTGACCCGGCGCCCGGTCCAGCCGTTGCCGTACCGGTCATGTGCAGGCCCGCCAGGCCCTTCTCCGTTACCCACTCGTTGAGGTTGCCGCCGAAGAGGGAGCAGGAGCGGCCACGCAGGCGTGACTCGCCGTCGTACCCGGCGGCGTTGAGCAGGCTGAAGGCAACGGTCGCATCCACCGCCACCGGCAGGGGATTGTGCAGCCGCCAGCGGAAAATGGCCACCGGCAGGCCCGAATCATCAGCATCGAGTGGGATGAAGGGATTGAAAGCATCCAATTCCACCTGCAACGGCAGCGCACCGTCGGCAAAGCGCATATGCGCCAGGGGATAGGCGCCGCAAAACTCCGCCTCGGCCAGGCGCGGCAAGCCGGCCATCTGGTCGAACGGTATGCCGCCGCCGGCCACAAACGGGGGCATCAGCCGGCGTTCGAGCACGCGCGCCACAGACGCGCCGCCATCCGGTTTAGCCCACAGGGAGAAAAACGTGAATGGTAGATGCGTGCCATAGGCCGGCCGGTTGAAGATCTCCCAGTCGCGCAGGTCGCCGCGCCCGCCCAGGCAGACGGTGCCTGTGCCGATACCACCCAGGGGAAAAGCAATCTGCTGCAACGATTTGCCGGAAAAGGTGCGCTGTGTGCCCAGGCCAATAGGGGATGTGGTCATTGTTTCCTCCCGTGCGGAGATTTGGAGACCTCGAGATCTTGAGACCACCGAGGTTCCCGAAAACTTCGGTGGTCTGACGATGCGATTAGCGCCTGATGCGCCAGATGACCTTGCCCACGACCGACGCGCGGTTGATGGGGCCGAACTCGCGGCTATCAACACTCTTGTCGTGAATGCCGACGACGTAGAGCTGGTTGTCGGGCAAGATGCGTTCGACCTGCTTGATCATGATGTCGTAGACTGGGTGGCGAAAGACCACCACGTCGCCGCGCCTGACGCCCCCGCTCACAAAGGGGGGCGCGACAAGCACGTAATCGCCATCCTGATACAGTGGCCACAGGCTCTGGCCGGAGACTTTGAGTAGTTTGAACATGAAGAATGAAGGGGTTTCGGTTCAGAGTTCCGATCTCTTTGCGGGAGATCGGAACTCTGAACGACATAGCTACAGGGCGGGATAGACCAGTTCCAGGTTCGGGGCGTAGGGCGCCTTGGCGCGCTTGGTGGCAACGCCCTTGGTGTCCCAGAAGATGGCGGCGAATTCGTTCACCGCTTCAACCAGGTCGAGCGCGGTCTGGCGGTCAACCCCCTGGCGCACCTTGGATCCCAGGGCAAAAATCTTGTGCGTCAAAGCCAGGAGGCCCGGATGCTTCTCCAGGTGCGGGGCCTTGAAGTAGTCGCCCATGATCACGCGCACTTCTTTCTTGAGCTTCTCGGCGTGCTCTTCCTTGACCAGGATGTAGCGCACCTCGGTATTGGTGCGGGCTGCGCCGGCCTGGGTTAAGCTCTTCTCGATATCGGTGATCAAATCGATCATCCTGACCACAGTCAGGGCATCGATCTGTGCCAGGATCGGGTCGTAAATGCCACAGGGCACATCACAGTGCGCCCTGGCGTGATCGAACCCGAGCCGCTTGTCCAATTCGTTCACGAGGTTGTACAACATGTCAGTCCTCCTTAAGTACGTAACTGAGCGATTAGCTCAGGGTTTCACAGTGGCGGGCAATCTTGCACGTGTCCATGGTTTGTTGCCCTGCGAATAGTAGCATACTGCTAAACAAGGGTTTTGTCAAGTAAAAACTACGCCAAATCTTGCACTGGGAACAGGGCGCGCTGTGCACTGTGGGCGTCGCGACGTGCAGGCGACGCCGACGGGTGAGCGTCATCTTCATCGACCGTGTAGGGCGCGGTCTCTACCGCGCCAGAAGGGCGCTGTTTTTGCACTTGGACGGCGCAAGGGAGCGCCTTACTACACGGATTGGGAAGGCTGGCGCTGTCTCCAGAAAGGATGACGCTCACCCACGCCAGCCGGGGGTCTTGACAAATGCTACTGGTGCAATTATAATCCTACTACATCAATTAAGGTATTGACTAAATTGATGAACCGGCGCGTGCGACAGCCAGTTCCGCCATAGCCGGGCAGGGCAGGACCGGTCAGTGTCCTCTAATAAGAGGAGGAGACAATGAAAGGTTCACGGCTCTATCGATCGTTAGCGTTCGTTGTGAGTATCGTCCTACTGGCGGCGTCATTGGGTATCCCCGCCCAGGTGCAGCCAGCAGGAGCACAGACGTCACTTGCTCCCCAGGCCTATGCAGTAGCAGACGCGGGCTCGCAAGATGCAGTCCACGCTCAGGCGTTATCAGACGCGGTGGTGATCGATAACCATGACTACGCCACGGCAGCCGATGACCCACAGGCAACCCCCCACCCCCATAGCGGCGATGCGACTGATATCGTCCCTCTGGATGTGCTGGGAACAAAACGCGTCATGGTGCTGCGCGTCTACTTCCACGACTACGCCAACGCCTCGCGCTACAGCACAGCGCAGGTTGATGGCTTCTTCGGTGAGCTTGATACTCTCTGGCGCAATACGTCCTACAACAAGATCAACATCGAGGCACGCGTCACAGATCTTTTCCAGTTGCCCGCTAACCGTAGCGCCTACATCGACGATTTCTCCGATGGCGATCTCTCCAACGGGAGCAAGTTCAGCAAAGTCCTCAACGATTCGATCGCCAACGCCCCGGGTGGGCTCGACTGGAGCAACCTGGACGCCGTGATGGTGGTGATGGCCGAGACGAGCATGGCGCAATTCCACCGCGGCCAGGGCGGCGGCGGCTGTAATCTCAACATGGGTCCAGGTGGGCCAATCAAGAGTGTAGGCTGCGCCATCTTCAGTGAAAACCCCATCGATAGTGACAGGGCTGTGTGGGGGCGATGGGCGCACGAGATCGGCCATGCCTTCCAGGTGGGCGGCCCGGCCCACCCCAGCAACTACAACAACGAATTCGAGTTGATGGACCGCAACATGCCGGGCCAGACGGGCGTCTTCGAGAAGCAGTCCAATGCTGGCTTCCCGGGCTGGCTGCCCGCTGCCAAGTACGCCAGCTTCACCCCGTCGTGCGCCGTGGGCGGCTGTGTCGGCGTCGGCGGCGGCACGGCTTTCATCTGGGCAGAAGAGTACGATCCCACCGGCATGCCCAACAAGCAGGCCGTCAAAGCCTACATCTCCAATAGCCTATACTACCTGATCAGCGTGCGCCGCCGTGTCCTGGGCGACGATCTGAACGCCGCCTACGGCGGCATCCCGGACGAAGGTGTGCTCATCGAGCGTGTGTCCGAGGGATCCGATCCCTGGGTGACCGTGCAGGGCAAGGGCGGCGTTCGCACCGTTCTATGGAAGCAGGGCGACCTGTATACCAATGCTAGCGATGGTATTTCCATCAGCGTCGCCAAGAAGGTTGACGACGACAACTACCAGGTCTTCGTGCGCTATGGCGACAACTCACTGCGCCCCGACGTCGGCCTCAACCCCTGGGTGTCGCCGCCGGGCAATACCTGGGAAACGACCGACATCTGGGTCGATAGCCCGGTCAACGGCTACGGGACATACCGCTACGGCTCGTGGAGCGACGGCGCCGGCGGCACGGTGCCCCGCGGCAACGGCGACGACCCGGCCGTTGGTCAACTCAATCGCCTCTACGCCCGCGTGCGCAATTTCGGCGGGCAGACCGCAACCAATATCGTCGTGCGCTTCGATATCACCGATCCGCCGGGCAAGGGCATCAACGGCGCCAATGGCTTCATCGGCCTGGGGACGGTCACATCGGTGCAGTTCCCGTCTCTGGCCAGCCTGGCCGCGGGCAGCTTCACCGATGTCTATCTGGAATGGACGCCCAGCTTCCCGCTTACGCCGGAACAGATCGCTGCGGGCATTTTCTACTTCCATACCTGCGTGCGGGTGAGGCTCGATGCAGTCTCTGGCGAGACCGTTCTGGGCAACCAGGACGGCGTCGACGAGCAGGAGAACATCGACTACTTCCAGACGCCGGCTCCCGGCATGGGCGCGGCCAAGTATAGCGATTTCATACATCTGCGCAATGATGATCCGGCGCGGCGCAAGTACTTCTACTTGAACTATGTGCCACATCTGCCCGATGGCTGGACAGTTGACCTGAACAACGGCGTCTTTGGGCTGGAGCTTGACCCAGGGCAGCAAGTTGATATCCCGATCGTCATCCAGAGCGGCGGCTCGGTCACACCGACCGTCGGCGACATCTTCAATGTGGACGTGGCTGCGTCGAGCCAGCGCATGCTTGTCAACGCACTCGATCCGAAGGACATGCACGTCGAGTTCAAGCAGTTGGGTGGGGTTACCGTCCAGGCCTACGTGCTGCAGATGCCGCGCCTGCGCTGCGACGGGATTTCGACGGCCTCCCCCAATCATCCGTTCATCTGGGGCCGTCTGGAAAACATCGGAGACTATCTTCCTCCCACCGGTCAGGGGTTGCCCATCTTCCTTGAGGGCGTCGATTCCAAGCGCAACTTCCTGCCCCTCTCGGCGCAGATCGTCTATACCGACCGCGATGGCAACTTCATGGGCTACTTGAACGACCGCAACCAGATGCCGCTGCGCGAGGTAATCTGCCTCTTCGCCGGCACCGACAAGCTGGCCAGCGCATCGAGCGGCTACGTGCGCCTGCATGACCCACAACGGGTGGCCTACGTCTACAATGCCGGCGACAACGCCATGGGCTCGTTCAACACGTTCCTGAGCAACCACGGTTTGGCGGTCGACCAGGTTCCGCTCGCGCAAGCAAGCTTCTTCGACTTCTCGGCCGACATCGCGATCATCGTCGGCGCCAACACCGGCGGTCAGGGATCGTTCTTCTCCGCCAGCGCGGCAAATGCCCTCAAGGCATCCGGCAAGCCGCTGCTAGGCTTGAGCGAGGGCGGAGCGGCGCTGTTCGACGCCTACGGTCTGGATATCGGCTATGGCGATACCTGGTATGCGACAGGAAGCGGCATCATCGTTGTCAATAGCCTCCACAGCGTCTGGTCGTCACCCTGGCCGCTGGCGGTGTCTACCAACGAGTTGCTGTCTCTCTATAACGCTGACGCTGCGCTGCTAGCTGTATATCGGCCAACGCCCAGGCGCGGTATCACGCCAATCGGCCGCCAGATCGGCGCTGCAAGCCACTATCCGCTCATCTCGCAGTCAATGAACGGGCAATGCGCTACACTGTGGGGTTTTAGCGGCGCGCCGGTCAGTATGACATCCACTGGCAAAGACGTGTTCTTGAACCTGGTGCTCGACGCCACCTGCCAGTCATCCGTCTTCCTGCCGACGATTCTCAGCAACAACTGAGGCAGGGGGACGGGAACGGGGACGCGGATAGGAGCAAAAGAGCCGCGGATGATCGCGGATAGAAAGAGACTTCCGAAGTTTTCGAAAACTTCGGAAGTCTTGTTCAAAGTCTTGTTCTATCGGCGCAAGTCTGCGGCCTTTCTATTCTTATCCGCGTCCCCGTCCTCACTCCCGCTATAGCAATTCCTTCAGCCGCTGTGCTGCGGCGCGGGTCATGCCCGGCACGGCGGCGACGTCATCCAGCGCCGCGTCGCGGATCGCCTGTACATTGCCGAACTTCTTGATCAGCGCCGCCTTGCGGCGCGGGCCGATTCCCGGCACCTCGTCCAGCAGCGAGCGCATGCCCTTCTTCTGGCGCAGCGTCTTATGGTAGGTGATGGCGAAGCGGTGCCCCCCGTCGCGGATGCGCTGCACCAGATAGAGCGCCTGCGACGTGCGCGGCAGTAGCAGCGGCTCCGACTGGCCGGGCTGGAAGATCTCCTCACGCTCCTTGGCCAGGCCAACGGTCGGCACCTCGGTGACGCCAAGCTCGTCCATGATCTCCATAGCCGCGCTCAATTGCCCCTTGCCGCCATCGACGATCACCAGGTTGGGCAGGATCGTCCAGGGGTCGGCCTCGGCTGTAGCGGCGGCGACCGCCGCCGCCGTCCCTGATTCCGCCTGCTCCCTGCCCGCTGGTTCTTCCTCCCTGCCCCCTGCTCCCTGCTCCCTGCTCTCTTCTCCCCCCGTCTCCTCTTGCGGATGGCGCGCCCGCTTGAAGCGCCGCCGCAGCACCTCCTGCATCATGGCGAAGTCATTGGCGCCCTGCACTGTCTTGATCTTGAAGCGGCGATAGTGGGCGTTGCGCGGCGCGCCGTTCTCGAAGACGACCATCGAGCCGACGGGGTTTGTGCCCTGGATGTTAGAGATGTCGTAGCACTCGATGCGCAGCGGGGCAGTGGTCAGCCCCAGGTACTCCTGTAGCTCCAGTACGGCGCCCATCGTCTTGTTGCTGTCGGCCAGCCATTGGGCGCGCAGTTGAGCCAGCGTCTCGGTGGCGTTCTCTGCGGCCATTGCCACAAGCTGCCTGTCCTCGGCTTTGCGCTGCACGCGCAGGCTGACGCGCGTCCCCTTTTTGCTCTTCAGCCACGACTCGATGATGTGCACCTCTTCGATCTCGTTGGGCAGGAGAATTTTGGGCGGGATGTCGGTGGCGCTGTCGTAGAATTGCTGCAGGAAGCTGCCCAGTACCTCTTTGTCTCCAGACTCCTTCGTTCCTTCCAGGACATAGTTCTCGCGGCCGATCAGCCGCCCGCCGCGGATGAAAAAGAGCTGGACGCAGGCCTCGCCGTTGGAGCGGGCAAAGGCGATCACGTCTTGATCGGAGAAGGTGGTCGAGACGACGCGTTGCGTTTCGGCCACACGCTTGATAGCCTGCAGCTTATCGCGCAGCGCCGCGGCCCGCTCGAAGCGCAGCGTCTCGGCGGCCTCGTTCATGTGGCGGGCAATGTCCTTGACCACTCCGTCATGCCTGCCTTCAAGAAAGAGGATGGCCTGCTGCACCGCTTCATCGTACTCGGCCTTGGTCGTCACGCCGATGCACGGCCCCAGGCAGCGGTGGATGTAGAGGTACAGGCAGGCGCGTTTGTCCTTGCCGGTGATGACGCGGTTGCAGGTGCGGTAGGGGAAGAGCCGGTTGAGTAATTCCATCGTCGAGCGCACCGAGCGGGCGCTGGCATAGGGGCCAAAGTAGCGCGCTCCGTCCTGCTCGACGCGGCGTGTCGTGAAGACGCGCGGCCATTCTTCGTTGGTCGTGATCTTGATGTAGAGGTAGTTCTTGTCGTCGCGCAGGCGGATGTTGAAGAAGGGGCGATGCTTCTTGATCAGCGTACACTCGAGAATGAGGGCTTCCAACTCTGAGGCTGTGACGATGTATTCGATGTCTTCGATCAGCGCAACCAGACGGCGCGTTTTCATCTCCTGGCCGTCGTGCGAGTGGAAGTAGGAGCGCACGCGGTTGCGCAGGCTGATTGCCTTGCCCACGTAGATCACCTTGCCGGTGGCATCCTTCATGATGTAGACGCCGGGCTTGGCGGGCAGGTTCTTGAGCGTTGTTTGAAGTCTGGCTTGCGCGTCTGAGGCTTGCTGTGCCATGATAGGGATATTGTAGCACAAATGAGCGGTTTTTGCATGATTGCGTTGACACGACCCAGTGATTGGGGTATACTCTGATCAGGGTGCTAGCCACCACCGCACGGGAAGGAATACCATGGAGTTGGAGTGGGATCCTAAGAAGGCAGCCAGCAATCTGAAGAAGCACCGGGTGTCCTTTGCTGAGGCCGCGACCGTATTCAGCGACCGGCTCAGCATTACGATCCCTGATCCCGATCATTCAGTAAACGAAGATCGACAGATTACCGTTGGCATGTCCGATCGTTCTCGCTTGCTTATGGTGGCGCACGCAGAACGTGGCGACCGTATCCGTATCATTAGCGCACGTGAGCTGACGAAAGCTGAGAAAGAATCCTATGCAGAAGCAAACGAATTCAGAACCTGAAGATGACTTGCGGCCCGAGTATGATCTGAAAGAACTGCTTAAGGGCGGCGCGCGTGGCAAGTACGCTGAACGCTATCAAGCGGGTACTAACCTTGTGTTACTGGAACCCGATGTGGCGAAGGCATTCCCGACCGAGAAATCGGTCAACGACGCCCTGCGCCTCGTGCTGGAGTTGTCCAGGATACCCGAAAGCCAGAAACGTACTGCCAAGGCGTAGCAGCGCCGCATCGAGGCTGAACAGTGAGGACTCGCCCATGACCGAGCTGATCTGGGATGGCAAGTATGACGCCAACGGATGCTGCTCTATGATCGGTGGAACCGCAGGTCGAGAGGTTTTGTCCGAAATCCCCAACCATATTACGTCATATGATCCATCTAGGGAGAGCGGGGTCTGTGGCGAACACGCCGCCAAGCCGAGGAGCTGGCAACTTGACCACGCCAAGACGGAACGAGGCAATCATGCTCTATGAAAGCGATGTGATCGACGCAGTGTGCCGTCACCTAGCAGGGCACGGCTTCACGATCCTCCAGAGACTCTCCACCACTCAGCACGGGATCGACATCATCGCTTCGCGAGAAGAACCAAGTCCTATGGAATTGTCGATTGAGGCCAAGGGCGAGACAAGCGAGCGCAAGGAAAGCCAGCGATTCGGCAAGCCCTTCGATAGCGCCCAGGTCAAGATCCATGTCGCCGAAGCCATCTACGCAGCGGCTGCACTCATCTCCTCACCGCAGGTTCACCCCTACCGCCGCGTGGCTGTTGCGTTCCCTCAGGATCCCCTTCATCAGAGGTACGCTGCTTCAGTGCAGCCGGCCCTTACCGCCCTTACTGTCGGCGTCTTCTGGGTCACAGACGACAAGAAGGTCTCTCTGGTCGCACCGTGGGAGCTCTAGTGTCCCTTCGACGGGCAAAGCCGCCTAACAACTCGCTGGAGCTGACGGCGGCTGGCATGCCGAAAAGCCGGAGAAGCCTTGCCTGCCGAGTTGCCGTATAGTGCAACTGGGGAGGGGAATGCGGCGAACATGCGGCCTAATTTCCCCTTGGTGGTTACACGGAAAAATCCCGCATAAGCAATGGTTATGCCCCTTGTTCAAGCATGAGTGAGGCAAGCCAGCGTAGGAGTGATTCAGTCATGGGTTTTGATTTTGCAAAAGCCGCCGAACATACTGAACACGTAGCAAAATCGGCATCGAGTATCAGCAGTGGTATGACCCAACTACTGGACTACTGCGAAGCGATTTCACCTAGCCCGGCTTGGTCTAGCATCCGGCGCCTGGACTTCGAAGATGATAGCGCAGACCTGCGCCTATGGCTGGAAAAGGTCTTGTCAAGCGAACCGCCATCTCAGGAAGTCAATGCGTTCTGGTTTGGACTGTTCAACCCGGTCCTGGATAATGGTGAAACCAGTTGTGGTCTGTATGTTTCCGGCTCCACCTCGTTTGACCCCGAGGACGAGACGGCAGAATGGGCAGTTCCGACTGGCGACTCCTATTTGCCCGAAGGGAGATATGCTCATTCACGTGTGCTCGGAGATGCCTATCGCCTCGTCAACAAGAATGGCGTGGCCGATATCGGAGAATATGTCCTGTGTTTGGGATACGCCAGCCTTGCAGTAAGAACAATCAGTCGTTCCTTGAGCCCGAAACTGCTATTGGGCAGACGCAAATCACGCGCTATCGCGGTGGGATTTGACTCTGGCGACTTCATAATCCTCGATGATATCAGCACGCAAAGGTTCCCATTGTGACCTAGAGGCATCCCCATGAAACCGATCCTCCTTGGCATCCTGACCTTTGTGATCGTCGCCAGCTTCTTCATCAGCGGCCTGGCCATCGGCCGCGGTGTGGCGATTACCGACGCCATCCGCTCGCTTATTCAGGGCGTGTCCGCCACGCCGACCACCGTCATCTCGCGCGCCGCGGTCATCGAGCAGATTCGTCGCATCCAGCGCCTGGAAACGACCACCTACACCATCGAGCGTACCGTCGCCAAACAGACCGACAGTTTCTGGCCGGAGTGGCTGCGCGGCGAACGATTGCTTCTGGTGGCCCACGGCACGATCGTTGCCGGCGTCGATCTGGACGGATTGAGCGAGAACAACGTGATCGTCTCAGACGACGGGACGTCGGTCGTGATCAACCTGCCGGCTGTGGCGATCTTCAACCAGAACACCATCCTCGACAACGAAAAGACGTACGTGTACGACCGCCAACGCGGCATCCTCTCACCGTTCACTATCGATCTTGAGGCCACAGCGCGCCGCGAGGCCGGCAAGCAGCTCCTGCTCGCTGCATGTGAAGGCGGCATTTTGCGCCAGGCCACCGCCGACAGCCAGCGGGCGATAGAGCATCTCCTTGCTCTCTTGCAGATAGCGGTCACCGTGAACTCGGCGCCGGTTCCCCCCTGTCCTGTCACAGCATCGTGACCTCTGCGCCTTTGCGTCTCCGCTTCCTTTGTGCTACAATGCCCCTGCACCCTCATTTCCGCTCGAAGGAGAGAGCATATGGCACAACCACGTTCAGAGTATCCGCGACCGCAATTCGTGCGCCCTGATTGGCTTTGCCTGAATGGCGAATGGCACTTTGAGATTGACCATGGCGATAGCGGTCTGGAGCGCGGCCTGCGCGAGCGAGAGCTGACGCAACGCATCGTGGTTCCCTTCGCCCCAGAGTCCACACTGTCCGGCATCGGCAATACCGACTTCATGCGCGCCGTCTGGTATCGCAAGCAAGCGACGATCCCCGCACACTGGGCAGGCAAAGACATCCTGCTCCACTTCCAGGCTGTCGATTATGACAGCACCGTCTGGGTCAACGGCGTCGAGGTAGGGCGCCATCGCGGCGGCTACACGCCCTTCACCTGCAACCTGCGCGGCATTGCCAAAGCCGGCGAGACAGTCACTATTGTCGTGCGCGCCCGCGACGACTGGCGCCCAACCCAGCCACGCGGCAAGCAATCGCAGCGCTACGAGAACTATGGCTGCCTCTACACCCGCACCACTGGTATCTGGCAGACGGTGTGGCTGGAGCCTGTGCCCGCCTGCGCGCTCAAGCGCCCACGGCTAACGCCCGATCTGGCCAACAGCAGCATCCGTTTGGAGCAGCCGCTCTCGGCTGCCCGCGCCGGCTTGCGCCTGCGCGCCACCGTGAGCGACGCAGGAGGCGCCGTGTGCACAGCCGAGTGCGCCGCCGACCAAGACTTCGCGCCGCAGCTTACCCTGCCGATCCCACCTGACCGCCGCCGCTTGTGGTCGCCCGCAGACCCGCATCTCTATGGTATTGCGATCGAGCTAATCGATCGCGCCGGGCAGGTTGTTGATCGTGCGGTGACCTATGCCGGCCTGCGCGGCGTCACCATCGAAGGCAAGGCGATCAAGCTCAACGGCAAGACCGTCTTCCAGCGCCTCGTGCTCGATCAGGGCTTCTATCCCGATGGCATCTACACGGCTGCCACCGACGCTGATCTGCGCGCCGACATCGAGCTGAGCATGGCCGCCGGCTTCAACGGCGCACGCCTGCACCAGAAGGTGTTTGAAGAGCGCTTCTTCTACCACGCCGACCGCCTGGGTTACCTGTTGTGGGCCGAGTTCCCCGACTGGGGCTGCCGCGGCTACGGGCCGGAGGAGGATCACCAGCAGCCGACAGCTTCCTACATCACGCAGTGGCTCGAAGAGATCGAGCGCGACTACTCGCATCCCAGCATCATCGGCTGGTGCCCGCTCAACGAAACCGGGCAGCCGCTGACGGATCGCATCAGCGTTCTTGACGACGTGACGCGCGGCATGTTCCTGGCTGCCAAAGCCTTGGACGCCACCCGGCCAGTCCTCGACACGTCCGGTTATTCGCACCGTGTGCCGGAGACAGACGTCTTCGACTGCCACGACTACGACCAGAACGTGGCCACCTTCACGGAGCGCCACGCCCACGTGGCCGAGGGCAAGCCCTACTACAACAGTCGCAACGACCGCGCCTGGTCCATCCCCTATTCCGGGCAGCCCTTCATGGTTAGCGAGTTTGGCGGCACGTGGTGGAACCCTGACGCAGCCGCAGATGCAGATAGGACCACGTCGTGGGGCTACGGCAATGCGCCGAAGACGATCGAAGAAGTGTACCAGCGCTTCGAGGGATTGTGCAGCGCCCTGCTCAATGACCCTGCCATGTTCGGCTACTGCTACACCCAGTTGACAGACGTCTACCAGGAGCAAAACGGCATCTACACCTTCGACCGCACGCCCAAGTTCGACCTCACTCGTATCAGGGCCGTCCAGACCAAAAGGGCAGCAATCGAAAAATGATCCGGGAACTGAAAGTTCCCGGCTAAGAAAACGGAAGTCCCTGCGGGACTGTGGCTAGTCCCGCAGGGACTTCCGTTTGTTCAGCACGACACTTTGAGTGTCGTGGCTACAGCGTCGGCGCAACCCACGCGCTATCGGCATGCGACGTGTCAGCGACAAAGAAGGCCCAGTCGCCGGGACGCACGGGGTAGGTGCGCGCAATTAGCGTCAAGACGCCGTCGCTCGGCGCAACCAGTTCTTCCAAGACCTCGAAGGTATAGGGACTGACGACGCGCCCCAGCACCTCGCCCTTCTTCACCTCGCGCCCGATCTCATCCGGCTCGTGCACCGGCACCAGCAGGCCGCCCTTCGACGGATCAACGCGGTGGTTGAGGGAGAAGTCGAGGAAGCGCTTGGGCAGCACCATCTTGCCGTCGAGCATGCCCAGGTGATACATCACGTTGCGCACGCCCTGCCAGTTGAAGTTGAGCCACTTGGTCTCGATTTCCAGGCCAAAGCCCATGCCACCAACCTCGGCCGCGATGCCAGGGATGCCGTACTTGACGCCGGCATAGCCCATGACCGACTTGGGGCCCGGGTAGCCGGATGCGCCTGTCACCTTGTGCAGCAAGGGCCAGCCGTAGGCCTGGGCCAGGTTGCGGGTCTTTTCGTTCAGTCCGGGTTTGGGGTAGTCTGTGGTGTAGGTGGTCAGGCCAAGCAGGTTGCCCCACATCCCGAAGTGGAAATCGAGCAGGGCGTCCACCCTGGGCAGAACCTCACGATCCACCACTTTGGCGATCGCCTCAGCGATCCAGTTGAACCCGCCCGGCCAGATGCGGTTCATATCGGGCCCGTCAGCAGAGAACTGTGTCAGGCGTGTGAGCGTGCCAAGTGCGGTGGGGCTGCACACGGGGATCACCACCACCGTGCCCGCCAGAACGGCCACATCCGTTTCGCTCACGACCTTGCGGAACAATTGCAGCTCACCCCACTCATCGCCGTGCTGCACTCCTACCAGCAACAGTGTTGGTCCCGGCCTGGCGCCGGCCAACACGTGAACTGTCACCGCAACCTCGCCGCCGTCGAGATCGACGGTGACGGGAAGACGCACTGTGCCTTTGGTGACTCGTGCAAACTTCTTGCCGCCAAGCTCAAAATCAGCCATGTACAGCCTCCATTTTGGATTTCGCGCGGTCGTCGTTCACGAACAGAGAAGCAAACTAACGAGTATAACTGCTTAAGAATGCCGTCACTGCCGCCATATAGGCATCGAAACTTTCGCGGCGGATGTTGTGGCCGGCATCGGGAATGTGCACCACCTGAATCCTGGGGTTGAGCAGCGTCACCTTGCGCGCGACCTCCGGCGTGACGATGCCACCCTGCGCCGGGTCGGCGCTGATCAACAGCGTCGGGCAGGCGACCCGTGCCACAATGTCCTGATAGCCAGGCATGGGCTTGAGCAGAAGCTGCACAATGCTCAGGCTGACGCGCTTTTTGGCCTCACTCCAGGGGCCAAACTCACTCTTGTCCCACTTCGCCACGCCTGGATTGGCACGCGTTGCGTGCTCGACCATTTGCTCAAGGGACATGCTCTTGCGCGCATCGATATCCATCTGCCAGTTGGTCGCCCACGCAATCCTTTCGGCCTCCGTCCCCGCCGCATCGCGCCAGGGCGGATCCTCCAGAACCAGCCGCCCCACCAGATCAGGATGGCGAACCGCGGCAAACGCAGCCGTCATGGCGCCCATCGAGTGGCCCATGACGCACGGCTTACGCAGACCAAGCGACTGAATGACGCCCGCCACGTCGTCCGCCAGGATATTGTACGTGTAGCCGGAATCGGGCGCGGCAGACAGGCCGTGGGCGCGCGCATCGAGCATGATCAGATCGTAGTCATTGCCCAGGGCTGCGGCCACGCGTGGCCAACACTGGCCGCTGTCGCCCAGGCCGTGGCACAACAGCAGCGGAGGCTTGGCCCCGCCGCTGCGTTCATAGTGGATCTTGATGCCGTTGCTCAACACATCCATTGCACAACCTCCACTGTTGGCGTGACGAAAAGAGGCAGGACCGCGCTGCCCACACCGTGCACGGGCGGCGGCGTTGCCTGCCCTGAAGGATGCGGCAGATAATCTTAGCATTCAGAGGGGGGAATGTCAAGATTTCGAGTTGACACGACGGCGCGTCTCCACTATACTCAAAGCAGGACGAAATCTCTTTCTGCTGGCTCGGCCAATGGCCGCGAGGTCAGATCGGGGGTCTTGCTACGGTTTGAGCCGCCGCAGACGTGGAGGATGCGCATGTTTGAGCTATGGAAGCTACACGATTATGCCCCGGGCGAGGGTGTCCGCAGGGGAGCGGCCAACGAGAGCTTCGACGACAGCGACTGGATCGATGTGCGGGCGCCCGGCGATGTCCACTCGGCGCTGCTCGCCGCCGGACGCATCGAGGACCCTTTCTACGATCAGAATGAGTCGACATGCGCCTGGGTGCAGGATCGCGAATGGTGGTATCGCCTGCGTTTCAGTGGGCCGGCCGGCAAGTTGCAGGCCAGTGAGCGGCTGTTGCTGGCCTTTGAGGGACTCGACACCTTTGCCACCGTCTATCTGAATGGCAACAACCTGGGCAGCACAGCCAATATGTTCCGCGAGTTCACCTTCGACGTCAGTAAGCTATTGCGTATTGGTGCATCCAATACCCTGGTCGTTGGTTTCGATCCTCACCTGGCGCACGTGCAGGGGAAGGACAGACGGAGCTGGAACAATACGAACCCGGCGCGCGTTGCCATGCGTAAGGCGCAGTTTGGCTATGGCTGGGACTGGGGGCCCGTGCTGCCGACATTCGGCATCTGGCGTCCGGTGGAGCTTCGCCGCCAGCGTAATGCAGCCATCACAAGCGTCCACGCCTACACCGTCAAGATCGATATCGCACCCGACCAGGCTCTCGTTGGCGTCACAGTCGAGGCCGAGCGCTTTGCCAGCGACGAGCCGCTGACGGCCGAGATCACGCTGACGCCTCCCAGCCGCGCGGGCGGCGCAGGCGCAGCGCGGGGTAAGATCACGCTCGACGGCGATGGCGCGGCTATTTCGGGCACAGGCTATCTGACGCTCAAGAATGCGCAACTATGGTGGACCAACGGTTTGGGTGAGCAGCCGCTCTATACGCTGACGGTGACGCTCAAGCAGGGCGACGACACCCTGGCCACAAAGCAGCAGCCGGTTGGCATCCGCACCATTGCGCTTGACCAGTCGCCCGACCCTGACGAGCGGGGCACGCGCTTCTTCCGCTTCATTCTCAATGGCGTGCCCATCTTCGCCAAGGGCGCCGACTGGATACCCTGCCATTCCTTCGTGGGCGCGATTACGGCGCAACGCTATGAAAAACTGCTGACAGCCGCCCGCGAAGCCAACATGAACATGCTGCAGGTGTGGGGCGGCGGCATCTATGAGCACGACGCTTTCTACGACTACTGCGACCAGATGGGCCTTCTGCTCTGGCAAGACTTCATGTTCGCCTGCGCCTGGTATCCGGAACACGACCCCGCCTTTGTGGCCGAGGTTGACGCCGAGGCGCGCTACCAGGTGCGCCGCCTGCGCAGCCACCCCTGCATGTCCCTCTGGTGCGGCAACAACGA
This sequence comes from uncultured Ktedonobacterales bacterium, assembly GCA_964402955.1. Lineage (GTDB taxonomy): Bacteria > Chloroflexota > DTOL01 > DTOL01 > DAOUCN01 > CAYOEZ01. Next base: position 63,832 of record CAYOEZ010000003.1, read on the forward strand.
GAACCAGTGGATTCACGAGCGCAACTACTGGGATCAGCCCGATTTCCACGTGCCCGGCGCTCTTTTCTACAACAAGATTCTGCAGGAGGCCGTCGCCGAGCTTGACGGGCAGATCCCCTACTGGCCTGGCAGCCCTTATGGCGGCGACGACTACAATAGCCCCGACGACGGCGACGCACACAACTGGCATGTCTGGCATGGCAATGTGCCGCGCCACTTCAACGAGAAGCCGCAGCGCATCAACACGCCGGAGAACGTCTCCTATGTCCACTATGCCGACGACATGAGTCGCTTCGTCAGCGAGTATGGCATGCACGCCGCGCCGGTCTACGAGACGCTGCGCCGCAACATCCCCGCCGATCAGCTCTATCACCACAGCGCGTCGATGGATCATCACAACAAGGATAACCCCAAGAACAAGGGCGACAACCTGATGATCGCCTCGACCGGCCTGCCCAAAACGCTCGATGAGTACATCGACTTCAGCATGATCGCCCAGGCTGAGGGGCTCAAGCTCGCTATCGAGCATTTCCGCCGCCGCATGCCCCATTGCTCAGGCTCGCTCTTCTGGCAGCTCAACGACTGCTGGCCGGTGCTCTCGTGGGCCGTCATCGACTACTACGGTTTCGGTAAGGCCGGCTACTACTACGCGCGGCGGGCCTATGAGCCAGTGCTGCCGTCATTCAAGGCGCTGCCCGGCGGCGCGGCTGAGCTGTGGCTGACCAACGAGTTGTGGGAAGAGATCGAAGACACGTTTACCGTGCGCCTGGCGACATTCGAGGGTAAGACGATCTGGCAAGAGGAGCACACTGCCACGGTTGCCGCCAACAGCAGCCAGATGATCTGCCATTGGGACCCCATGACGCTGGCCACAGGGCCCGATCGCTACCTGTCGGTGCACACGAAGAAAGTCGCGACATGGTGGAACCGCCACTTCTTCACACCGATCAAGGACCTCGAGCGTACAGCGCCAAAGTTGGCGATCAAGATCGAGCAGCGCGACGCGCACACGCTGGCCGTGCAGATCACAGCCCCGCTCTACGCCTTCTTTGTGCACCTGGTCGTGCCGCACGAGGCCACCTGGTTTTCCAACAACTACTTCGACCTGGAGCCAGGCACGAGTACATGGGACCGTTCACAACCCGGAGGTTAAGCTGACAGCGGAGATGGTGACGGGAGCGTGCCGATAGCGGAGAGGAACGCGAGCAGCGGGTGC